>NZ_JBHXME010000033.1:56931-68735 GCF_042721125.1 Streptomyces sp. NPDC058469 | reverse complement strand
TGGTGTTCAGGTGCAGGCGGGTGTAGCGGTAGGCGTTCCCGGCAGCATGACGGGTCGCCCGGAACATCTCCTTCTTGACCCACTTGGTCTCTGCGAAGAAGAGGAGGCCGGTGGCGTAGCCGAACTGCGCGACCGAGGCGATCCAGGCCACGGCGGACGGCGTTGAGCCGAAGTCGTGGGCGATGAGGGGGAGCAGCGGGCCCGCGAGGTAGATGTTGGCGGCCGTCACGGCGGTACAGACGGCGATGAGGACGAGGAAGAGGCGGCCGGAGGCCGTGGGGACCGGCCTCTTGACCGAGGTCTGCGCGATGGTTGCCGAGGACATGAGCGGTGGCACTCCTTCAAGTCCACGAAGACTTCGGGCAGCCCGCAAAGACTGCGGGCAAGCCCACGAACACTTCGAGAGGGCTCTAACAACTAACTGGTTGGTTGGAAGCTGGAACAGCATGCAGCGACCCGGAATTCCCTGTCAACCAAATAGTTGGTTACCGCCGCTCGCCGAGTACGCTGGCCCCATGGGAGTCAGGGACCCCGAGGCCACCAAGGCCCGGATCTTCGAGGCGGCGGTCGCCGAGTTCGCCCGGCACGGCATCGCGGGTGCCCGCATCGACCGCATCGCGTCCGAGGCGAAGGCCAACAAGCAGCTGATCTACGCCTATTTCGGCAACAAGGCGGAGCTGTTCACGAAGGTCCTCGGCAGGTCCATGCTCGACCTCGCCATCGCCCTGCCCGTCGACCCCGACGACATCGAGGGCTGGATCGACCGGCTCATGGACTACCACGAGGCCCACCCCGAACTGCTCCGCCTCCTCTTCTGGGAGGGCCTGGAGTACGGCACCGCCGAACTGCCCGACGAGACCGAGCGCCAGCAGCACTACGCGCTCAAGGTCGCCGCGCTCCAGGACGGCCAGGACCGGGGTGTCGTGAGCGATGTGATCCCGGCCCGCGACCTGCTGTTCCTGCTGGTCGCGATGGCCAACTGGGGTGTCGTCGTACCGCAGATGCGCCGCGTCCTGGTGGGAGCGGACGACACGGACCGCGACCGGCTCCGCGAGTCGATCAAGGAGGCGGCGCGGCGACTGGTCGCCAAGTAGCCGCCCCCGACCGATAGTTGGCGGTCGTCACCAACTGAGCCCCGCCGTCGGCTAGTTGGTGCCGATCCGGGCCAGCAGGTCCACGATCCGTGACTGGACCTCGGTGCTCGTCGACCGCTCGGCGAGGAAGAGCACGGTCTCACCGGATGCCAGCCGCGGCAGGTCGGCCTGATCCACCGCAGCCGTGTACACGACGAGCGGGGTGCGGTTGAGCTGCCCGTTCGCCCGCAGCCAGTCGACGATCCCGGCCCGCCGCTTGTGCACCTGCAGCAGATCCATCACGACCAGGTTCGGCCGCAACTGCCCGGCGAGCGTCACCGCATCGGCATCGCTCGCGGCCCGCGCCACCTGCATCCCACGCCGCTCCAGCGTCGCGGTCAGCGCCAGCGCGATCTCCGCGTGCTCCTCGATCAGCAGCACCCGCGGCGGATGCTGCTCACTGTCCCGCGGCGCCAGCGCCTTCAGCAGTACGGCGGGATCGGCGCCGTAGGCCGCCTCACGCGTGGCCTGCCCGAGCCCGGCGGTCACGAGCACAGGCACCTCGGCCGCGACGGCCGCCTGCCGCAACGACTGCAACGCCGTACGGGTGATCGGTCCGGTCAACGGGTCCACGAACAGCGCCGCCGGGAACGCGGCGATCTGCGCGTCGACCTCCTCGCGCGAGTGCACGATGACGGGCCGGTACCCGCGGTCGCTCAGCGCCTGCGTCGTCGTCACGTCCGGCGCGGGCCACACCAGCAGCCGACGCGGATTGTCGAGCGGCTCCGGCGGCAGTTCGTCGTCGAGCGGCTGTGGCCTCGGCGTATCCGCGATCTCGACGGCCCCACCGGGACCGTCCAACGGCTCGGGCCCCTCGGCCGCGTTCTCGTCCGGTGCCCCTATGGCGTACGACCGCCCGGCCCCCTCGGTCATCTGCGCGAGCCGCGACTGCCCGGCCATAGAGGGCTGCGCCTGCTCCCCCTGCGGATGCGCCTGGCCACCCTGCTCCGCCGCCCCGGCGGGTTCGGGCCGCGTCCCCAACTTCCGCCGCCGCCCGCCACCACCCGGCTGATGCGGCGGAGGCGTAGGCGTAGCGGTAGGCACCTGCACCTGAGCGGCCTGCCGCGTGAACGGCACCCCCTGCCCCAACGTCCGCACACTGATAGCCCGCCCCTGAGTGGAGTTGGGATCAATGGGCGCGGCGGCTTCGGCGGGAAGCGGCTGAGCGGCCCGGGCCTGCGCGGCGACGGGAGTGCCGGGCGCAGGCGTATTCGGGTTCAGGTTCGGCTGAGGGTTCGGGCCCGCGTTCGGTGCTACGGCGGTGTCGGCGCCGTTCGCCGGTACGGGGGCCGGTGCCGCGGCGGGCAGAGCCTGCGGCGGAACCGGCTCACCGGGTTGGCCCTGAACGGGGGCGACTTGGCCGGGGATGCCGTGCGGGGGGACCGGCTGTCCTGGGGCGCCCTGAGCCGGGAGGCCCTGGGCGGGTGCGGTCTGACCGGGGATGCCCTGGGGCGGGATCGGTTGGCCGGGGGCGCCGAGGACTCCTTGCCCCGGGATTCCTTGGCCTTGGATTCCCTGGCCCGGGATTCCGTGGGGCGAGACCGGCTGGCCCGGGAGTCCCTGACCCTGCACTCCCTGCCCCTGCACTCCCTGCCCCGGGATCCCTTGCGGCGAGACCGGCTGACCGGGGTGGCCCTGCGCCGGGATGCCCTGGCCGGGAACCGCCTCGGCAGGCAACGGCAACGGCTGACCCGTCGGGGTCTGCCCCTGGGCGGGAAGGTTCTGCGCGGGGGCGAGCCGCATGGCGGTACCGGGCTGACCAGCGACGGGCTGACCCCCAACTCCCTGCTGTCCTAGGCCCTGTTGCTGCCCTGCACCGACCTGGGCCGGAATCGCCTGCTGTCCCTGCCCGGCCGTACCCTGCGCCGGAACCACCGCACCGGCCTGACCCTGCCCTTGCGCCGCAACGCCGGCCTGAACCGAGGCCCCTGCCGGCACCGACTCCACGGCCTGCGGCTGCTGCTGAGGCTGCGGCTGGGCAACAGCCCGACGCCGCCGCCCGGTTGGCGCGTTGGCGGGATGCGGCTGAGGCGGAGTGTGGTCGTCGGACTGATCAATCGGAACGGCATCGTGCCGCCCGTCGTCACCGGGATGCCCACCAGGAACGCCCCCGGGAACCTGCCCAGGCACAACCGGAACCCCAGGAACCCCCGGCGCCTGCGCCGCCGCCCCCGACGCGTCCGGCGTCCGATCGGCCTCAGCCGGCGGCAACGCGAACACGGTCCGCGCCCCCGCCTCCTGCGCCGCGGCCCGCTCGGCCGCAGCCGCCAAGGCCCGCCGACGACGCCCGGTCGGCTGCCCGTCCTCGCCACCGGAGTCATTGGGGTCGCCGGAGGCACCAGAGGTATCGCTCGCGGGCAACGCGGCCGGCAACGCCTGCCGTTCACCGCCCAGCGGCACGCCCCGCGGAGACACGGTGCCACCCAGCCCCGTACCGGAGGCCGCGGTCCCGGCGGCATGCTCCGCCGCCGTCATCACAGCGCCCTCGGACACACCGCCGGACACGCCCTCGGGGTCACCGTCGGACATCTCACCGGCCGCACCTTCGGCCGCCCGCCCACGCCGCCGACCGGTACCACTGGACGCACCGCCGACAGACGCACCGTCGCCGCCCGCTTCACCGACCGCCGCCGCCGACTCGTCGCCCGCACGCCTTCTACGCCGCCCGGTAGGTACCGCGGCCTCGCCATCGGAGCCACCGGTGTCATCGGAACCCGGCACCTCGCTCTCCAGGAACGCGTCCACGGAGGACCGCCGGGCCCGCCGTCGGCCACTGTTGCCCGAAGCCTGCTCGGGCAGGGCGAGTTCGGCGCCGCCACCGGTCACGGCCGGGGCCGCGACGGCCCCCGCCCCGCCCCCGATGGGGACCTCCAGGACATACGCGCTGCCGCTCATCCCGGGCACGTCGTGGGTCTGCAGCACACCACCGTGCGCCCGTACGATCCCGCGCACGATCGGCTCGTGCACCGGGTCTCCCCCGGCGTACGGCCCGCGCACCTCGATCCGTACGACCTCACCGCGCTGCGCCGCCGCCACGACGACCGTGTTGTCCATGTAACCGCCCGCCGACACCGGCGAGTTGCCGGTCGCGTCGACGCCGGCGACATCCGCGACGAGGTGCGCGAGCGCGGTCGCGAGGAGGACGGGGTCGACCTCGGCCTCGATGGGCGGCGCGTGCACGGCGAACTGCACGCGCCCGGGACCGATCAGCTCCACGGCCCCGTCGACACCGGCGGCGACAACGGCGTCCAGCATCACCTTCGTACGGGTGATGTCGCCGTCGCCGGTCTCCAGCCGCTGATAGCCGAGCACGTTGTCGATGAGTTGCGTGATGCGCGAGTAACCCGCCGACAGATGATGGAGAACCTGGTTGGCCTCGGGCCACAACTGCCCGGCGTCGTCGGCGGCCAGCGCGGCCAGTTCGCGGCGGAGTTCGTCGAGGGGGCCGCGCAGCGAACGTCCGAGGAGGGTGAGGAGCTGCTCGTGCCGTCCGGCGAGCTCCTCGAACCGGTCCTTCTCCCGTTCCCCGAGCGCGGCGTACCGCTCCTCGTTCGCCGCGAGTTCCTCCTCGTGCTGCTCCCGCAGCTCCTCCAGCTCGGTGATGTGCTTCTGGCGCAGCGAGGTCAGCTCGGAGGCGTGCTCCTCGTCGATCCGCTCCAGCTGGTCCCGGTGCTGCTTGTCCGCGGCGTCCTTCTCCTCGGCGAGCGAGTCGTACGGCCGCCGGTCGGTGAAGGTCATCACGGCGCCGACGAGCTGGTCGCCGTCGCGCACGGGTGCGGTGGTGAGGTCGACGGAGACCCGGTCCCCGTTCTTGGCGAACAGCACCTGCCCGCGCACCCGGTGCTTGCGCCCGGAGCGCAGGGTGTCGGCGAGCGGCGACTCCGCGTACGGGAACGGGGAGCCGTCCGCGCGCGAGTGCAGGACGAGGTCGTGCAGCTCCTTGCCGCCGAGGTCGCTGGCGCGGTAGCCGAGGATCTGGGCGGCGGCCGGATTGACCAGCACGACCCGCCCGTCCGTGTCCGTCCCTACGACGCCCTCGGCCGCCGCGCGCAGGATCATCTCGGTCTGCCGCTGCGAACGGGCCAGCTCGGCCTCGGTGTCCACGGTCCCGGAGAGGTCGCGCACGACGAGCATCAGGAGTTCGTCGGAGGTGTAGCCGTAGCCGTCGTAGGCCTGCTGGCCGTCTTCGAGGTTGGCGCTGGTGACCTCGACGGGGAACTCGGAGCCGTCGGTGCGGCGGGCGGTCATGCGGGTCGGCTTGGTCCGGCCGCGCGGGTCCATCGAGTCGGGGCGCCGCATGGAACCCGGGATGAGCCGCGAGTCGAACTCCGGCAACAGGTCCAGCAGTCCGCGCCCGACGAGCGCGGTGCCCGGCGCCTCGAAGGCCTCCAGCGCGATGGTGTTCGCGTTGACGACGGTCCCGTTGGCGTTGACCAGTACCAACGCGTCCGGGAGCGCGTCGAGTATGGCTGCGAGGCGAGCAGCGCCTCGGGATGGCCTGCTGCTCACGAGACGCTTCCTCCCTGTTACCGCACCTTGCCGACCGCGGAGGCCATCTTGCCAACCTGCCCGCGACGTGTCACGCGAGGGAGTCTAAGGGCAGTCGTTGTGCTCGCGGAGTGAGATGAGAGGGAGGTCGCACGGTGAAGTGACGTAGAACGTGTGACCGACGGTTGACCGACCACCGATCCCCGGCATCTCCAGTGGCCGGTCTAGTGGCCTGCGCCGAGGTCGGGCAGCAGCGGGACCATCCGGTTCCAGCGGGAGATCTCGCAGCCGTTGCCGCGGTCGTACGTCGTGTCGACGGGGCGTCCGGCCCAGGTGCCGGTGACATGGGCGGTGGCGGGGCCGCCGTAGATCATCGTGCACATGCTGTCCGGGGGCACCGGTGCGAAGGGGTCCTTTCCCCACTGGGTGTTGCGGCCGACGGCCTCGCAGGCGCCGGTCACGTCCGGGTGGGTGCCGCCGCCGGGATGGCAGTACAGCTCGTGCGTCCCGTCGGCCGGGCCGCCCGTGTGCCGGACGGTGACGGTGAGGTGGTCGCCGCCGGAGCGGTCCTCGTCACGGACGGGCGGTGGCGCGAGGGTGCGGGGCGCGGCGGGGGCGGCCTGCGCGCGGGCGGCGGCGGGCACCGCGGCCAACGAGCCGACGGTGGCGGCGGACGCGGCGGCGATCACGAGGAGACGGTTGACCTGCGACATGACCTGACTAACGCCCGCCGCCCCCGGACGTTGCGGACACGGCGGCCGGCATCAACGGCTTTGCCCTGCGGCCCGCCCGCCTAGTACCGTGGGAGGCGATTGGTGACACCGCGCTCGTCTGTGTCATCATCTGGACGCACCTTCCGCGCTCGCGCGGGCGGTTGTGCTGGAGGCGTCGCCTAGTCCGGTCTATGGCGCCGCACTGCTAATGCGGTTTGGGACGCAAATCCCATCGAGGGTTCAAATCCCTCCGCCTCCGCACCTCACCCGAAGCCCCGGTCCGCGCGACCGGGGCTTCGGTCGTTCCCGGGGGGTGTCATGAGGGTCGTTCTGAGGCCGTTTTCGCAGCTCACAACGGGTATGGCTAACGGATTTCACATGGCGGCGGCAGTCATGTAATGTTCTTCCTGTCGCCGCGAGCGGGCCGGAAGGGCCGGGAGCAGCGAAGGAAAACAAGAGAAAACAAGCACTCGTAGCTTAACGGATAGAGCATCTGACTACGGATCAGAAGGTTGCAGGTTCGAATCCTGCCGAGTGCACATCTGACGAGAGGCCCCGGAGTGATCCGGGGCCTCTCGCGTGTGCCTTGACTGTGCCCCGGTTGTGCCCCGGCGTCCGTTGTTTCGAAGGCTGTGTTTCGAAGGCCGGCGGAGGTTTCGGGGCGGTTCCGGGACGGGTCCAGGAAGGGCCAGGTCAGGGGCGTGAGGGGTACGTCCGGGGCGGCGAAGTGGTTCCCGGCTGCCCGATCTGTGATGAACAAGCGATGTGGACGGCCTCAGCGAGTGGCGTGTCTAGGCCCATACTGGAGTCAATGACAAAGCCAGCTGCACCGAAGCGCTATTTGCCCACCAGTCCCTTCAAGGCCCCGGCCGCGGCGGCACCCAAGCAGTTCGCCGTGGGCGACCAGGTCACACACGACATGTACGGCCTCGGCCGGGTCATCGGCATCGAGGACGGAATCGCGGTGCTCGTCGACTTCGGGTCGGTTCAGGAGCGCATCCTGAGTCCGTACGCCAAGATGAGCAAGCTCTAGGACCGCTGTGCCCGGTCACGGCACACCAGGTCCCAGCGGCCTGTAACGAACGGGAGACCTCTCATCGACCTGACCTCGTTGTTCTCCGCCCCGGATGGGGCGACCCGCCACGCCAGCGCGGGATCGCCCCCTCCGGCGACGAACCCCTTCCAGGCCCCGGACTTCGGGGAGGACGAGACGCTGCCGCTCGACGACGGGCAAGCACCCTTCTCGGACATGGACGAGGCCTATCGCAGGGCGGGCTAGTTCAAGACGGCCCGAGCCGGTCGAGGCGGGCCGGTCTGGTTCAAGGCGGGCCGGGCTTCCACGGTCAGGTCCGGCGAAGCCCCGTCAGTCCACGACGAGCCGTTTCTCCCGCTTCAGCGGTCTTTCAGCGACCCTCCGCCGGCCACCCCGTGGCGCGGAACACGGCGACGGGGTCCAGATAGTCACGCCAGTGCGTCACCTTCCGGTCCCTGACGGTGAGCACGGAGACGAAGTGGTTGTCATAGGCCCGCCCGGTGCGGACAGCCCGTCCGTGCACGGCGTACTCAAGGACGGCCACTGACGACTGGGGGTCCCGGTGGACGGCCAGTCCGTCCGCGCTGTGCAGCAGCATGACGTCGCCGTAGCCGCGATGCAGGTCCGCCACCGCCCCGCGTCCCTCAACCCGGCGCGGGTAGCCGGGCACGGACAGGACGTACTCGACGACCACGTCCTCGGCCAGGAGATCGAAGAAGTGCCCGCCGTCGACGAGCCCCGCGAGCCCCTCCTGGACGATCCGGAAGAACGGATCGAGCGCCGCGAACTCGCCCATTTCTTCCGCCGGTACGGACATGGTCACTTCACTCCCGCCGGGGGACACCCACGCGCCGGCGTTGCGCCGCGCGAAGTCGTGGAAGGCGGTCGGCGGTCGGCCGGTGACCTTCTCGATGTCGTCTTTGGGCGTGGAACCGTCGCCGGAGACGATGCTGCCGGTCAGCCGGCGGAGCATCACCGCGTAGTCGGCGGGCACGACCCCGGCCGCGACCGCACCGCCGATCCACGCCTCGGGGTCGATGTCCTGGTGCCGGACGGGCCGGCCGGTCACTGCGGTGATGGTGTCGGCGACCTCGGCGACCGTGAGTGCCCGCGGTCCGGTGGGCGCGTACCGCCCCCCGGCGTGGGCCTCGGGGTCGAGCAGTGTCTGCACCGCGACGGCGGCGATGTCGGCCGCGTCGACGAAGTCTTCCGTACGGCCGCCGGTCGGCACCGTGATCACGCCGTCGACGACCGGCAGGTGCGCGTCACTGAAGTTCCGCATCACCCATGCCGGGCGCAGGATCGTGTGCGTGAGGGTGTCTCGGGCGGCGCGTACCGGTTCTCGGGTGACATCGGTGCCGGGCTGCTGGAGGCGCTGCCGCAGGTGCTGAACCTGTCGGCGGCGGTGGGCGATCCGTTGCGGGACGTGATCGGGCTGCTCTCCCACGAGTTGGCGACGCCGGCGCCGGGTGAACCGGGCGGCCCCACCGTGCTGGACCGGCTCCTCGACGTCCTCCTGGTGCTCGCCATCCGCAACGACTTCCGGCGCAGCCCGAACGCGCCGCGCTGGTACCGGGCGTGCGCGGACCGCCGCCTGAACGCCGCGCTCCAGGCCGTCCACGAAGACGTCGGACACCCCTGGACGGTCCCCGAACTCGCCGCGATCAGCGGCCTGTCGAGGGCTGCCTTCGCCCGCACCTTCCGCGACGCCCTCGGCCAGACACCGATGCAGTACCTGACCGACTGGCGGATGGCCCTGGCCCGCGATCACCTGCGCACCGGCGAACTCACCCTCACGGCCATCTCCCGCACCGTCGGCTACACCTCGCCCTACGCCTTCGCGGCAGCTTTCACCCGCCACCACGGCGAACCGCCGGGCAGTTGGCGGCAACAGGAGTCACACTCTGCGAACGCCCCTCAACCGCACGCCCATTGACACCCCCAGGGGGTCCGGTTCAGCCATGGTCACCCACCGCCAAGAGCACACCGCCCACTGGATCAGCTACTTCGCCGACCGCGGTCACGGCGACGTCCAGCCGCTCGCCGCGGGTGTCGAGGGCGCCGTCTACCGGCTCGGTGACGGGACCGTCGGCAAGGTGTGGAGCGGGCGGCGGCCGGTCGGGGTGGAGCTCATGCGGCGGGTGTACGAGGACATCGCGCGGGAGGCGGAGTTGTTGCCCTTCGCCACGCCGGAGATTCTCGGCGTCGAGGAGCACGAGGGCGTACTGGTCACCTGTGAACGGGAGTTGGGCGGCGTCCCGTTGCGGGGCGACTCGGCGGACGTGGCGCCGGGACCGGAGTTGGCCGCATGGGAGACCGATGCCCTGCTGACGGTGCTGCGCGGCCTGGCCGCCGTGCCCGGTACCGCGGCCATGCGGCGGCTCACCGTCCAGGGCGACGACCGGCCCCTCTGGGAAGGACACGCCCGCTTCCCCGACGCGCTCGCCGACCTCGTCCGGCGTGCCGTCCATCGTCATGGTGATCTGCTCGCCGCTCAGGTTCCCGACCTCGCGGGCATCGTGCGCCGGACGGTGGGTTCCCTGCGGGCGCTTCCGGACGGTGGCCCGGTCAGCGTCGTGCACGGTGACCTCGTGCCGCCCAACATCCACGTCGACGACACCGGCGCCCCTGCGGCCGTACTCGACTTCGGGTTCTTCACCACCGCCGGTGACCCGGCCTTCGAGGCCGCCGTGGCAGCCGCCGTTTGGGACATGTACGGGCCGCACGCGGAGCGGCACACCGCCACCCTCAACCGGTTGTTCGCCGAGGAGTTCCGGTACTCGCCCGACACGCTCGTTCTCTATCAGCGGGCGTATGCGCTGGCGACCTACGACCTGTTCTCGTCGGACGGTGGCGACGGGCATTTCCGTTGGTGTGTCGGGCTGTTGGGGCGCGGGTCTCTTACGCCGCCGCGCTGAACGCGGGCGCGGGCGTCGGGCGTACCGGGATCGTGATGGCGGCGGTGCGCGTGCCGTGGTCGGCGAAGACGAACAGGCGGAGGACCAGGAAACGGCCGATGCCGGCGAGGCCGGAGGCGCTGAGGTAGACGAGCTGTTCGGTGAGCATGCCGGGGGTGGGCTGGACGGTGTGGAGGATCAGGATCGCGGCGGACGTCGCCGCGTAGGCCGCCGTGGCCGAGCCCGCCGACTGCCAGTGCTCGCGCCAGCCCGGGCGGCGGCCGGTGCCGAAGGTGAACAGGGCGTGCAGCTCGGTGCAGAGGATGGTCGAGGCGACCGTGATCAGCGCGTTCGCCGCCGCCCAGGGCATCAGCGCGGCCAGTAGCGGTACCGCCGCGCTGGACAGGACCCCGACACCGCCGCCGCACACCACGAACCTGATGAACGATGTCAACGCACCAGGAGCGGTCGTCTCCTTGGCCGCCGTTCCCGGCTTCTGCGAGAGCAGCGACTTCATGGGATTTCCCTCCGTACGGCGGCCGTTGGGCCTCTGCCGGATCTCTGTCACCGGCTGTGGTCAACGATGCCGTCGTACGGTTCCGGGCACGATGCAGCGGCCTCCCGAAGTGTTGGTGCAGCGGGCTGTACCCACAGGGTCGGGTTAGCCCCCCTACGCGCTCGTGCGGGCCGACCGGCTCACAACTCCTTGTCCCTGGCGCGGAGTTCCTCGATGTAGTCCTGCGCCAGCGTCGACGTCCGCGTGAACCAGTCGTTCAGTACGGCGATCTCGGCGGGGGAGTAGTCGGCGAACTGGGCGTTGAGGCGGTCGTAGTAGGGGCCGTAGAGGGCGACCACACGGGTCACCGCGGCCGGTACCGAGGCGACGCGGACGCGGCGGCGGTCGGTCGGGTCGGGGACGCGGGTGATGAAACCGGCGCGCTCCAGGCGGTTGAGGATGCCGGTCACCGCGCCCGTCGTGACGTGGGCGTGCTCGGCGAGGTCGCCCGCCGTGAGGAGGTTCTCGCCGGCCTTCAGGACGCAGGAGAAGCAGAGGAGATCGGTGACGTTCAGGCCCAGCCGCTCGGCCATTTCCTGCTGGCCGAGCTGGGCGGTGGCGATGAGTGAGTCCATCGCGTCCAGCGCCTGGGCCGGGGTGGCGGTGGGGCGAGGCTTGGCTTGCATCGTTATTGCCTTAGCTTGTGAGAGGTTTCTACTCTAAACTTCTTAGGTGGTGAGATATCTGTTGTCTGTCCGGGCATCGAGGGAGGCCGCACATGAGCGCACATCAGTATGACGAGGGGCATACGGTCGCGGGTTGGACCGGATTCGGTATCGCGACCGTCGGGTCGACCGTCGCGGGGGTGGGGCTGTGTATGGTGTCGGCCCCGCTGATCGGGGGCGGGCTGGGGATCGTCGTGGTGAGCGTGCTGGTCACCTGGGCGCTCCATCTCACCGGGTGGGGCAAGCCGCCCGGGCGGCGGGACCGGGCGCAGTGGGGGATGCGGGTGCGGGACCCGTCGGCGCGGGCGGGGCATGCCGG
>NZ_JBHXME010000033.1:0-56921 GCF_042721125.1 Streptomyces sp. NPDC058469 | reverse complement strand
GTGGGTTTGGGGGGGGGGTGCGGTGTGGGGGGGTGGGTGTTGTGGTTTGGTGTGGGGGGGGGGGGGGGGGGGGGGGGTGGGGGGGGGGGGGGGGGTGGTCGAGGAGTACGCGGTCGTGCCCCGCGAGTCCGCTCCGGCCGGTGAATCCACAGGCTGACGCCGTTGTCAGTGGCGCCGTCTAATCTCGTGAGCGATGGCAGAGACATCACAGACATCGCAGGCATGGAAGTGCTCGGGACTGCGGTGGGCGGTGGGCGGACCCGAGCTGAAGTGGGACGGCGGGCGCGGGAGCCCGTTGCCCCGGGGGAAGCGGGTGGCCTTCGAGGTCGCGGAAGGGGGCGGGCGGACATGTGTGGGGGCGCGGGGGAACCCTTGCCCGGTGCGGGCGGCCGTGCCGGAGCGGAGTACGGGGGCGCGGTGCGAGGAGTGCGCGCGGCTGGACCGGGCGCACTCGGTGGCCGCCGACACGATCGCGGACGACCCGCGGCCGTACCACGTGTATCTGGCCTGGTTCGGGCCCGGCCTGCTCAAGGTCGGCATCACCGCCGAAGAGCGCGGCTCCGCGCGGCTGCTTGAGCAGGGCGCCGTCTGCTTCAGCTGGCTGGGCCTCGGCCCGCTGATGGCGGCCCGCCGCACGGAGGAACTACTGCGCGCCGCCCTACGGGTGCCGGACCGGATTCCCTACGGCGAGAAGCGCGCCGTGCGGTCCGCGTTGCCGGGGTCGGCGGCGGAGCGGGCCGCCGAGATCGCCGACCTGCACGGACGGGCCCTCGCGCTGCGCGAATGGCCGGAGTCGCTCCACCGCGAGCCGTACCGACCCGTGGACCACGTCGATGTCTTCGGCCTCGCGGGACTGCCGGCCGCCGTCGGCGAGGTGAGCGGGCTGGTCGCGGGCGGGCTGGTGAGCGGGGATGTGGTCGCGGCGGCGGGACCGGACCTCCACCTCGTGACCGGGCGGGGCGTGGTCGTGCTCGACACCCGGCTGATGACGGGGTGGGAGCTGATCCCCGCCGGTTCCTCCGTGGGTGACACGGGTGGATTCACGGTGCCGGTAAGGGAGTTCGGGCGGGAGGCGCCGGGGGTGCAGGAGGGGTTGTTCTGACGGGGACACCTGCCTTCCATGGAGATGAGCAGGGCCGGTTCGACAGGAAGGGGCAGGACTTGGATGCCGAGGCGGCCGAGGTACGGAGGTTCTGGCGGCGGCTCGGGCTCCCCGGACTCGTCGACGTGCACACCCACTTCATGCCCGAGCGGGTGCTGCGCAAGGTCTGGGGTTACTTCGACGCGCTCGGTCCGGCGACCGGTGGAGTGCTGGAGTGGCCGATCACGTACCGGAAGGAGGAGGCCGAACGGGTCGCGCTGATAAGGGAGTTCGGAGTACGCGCTTTCACCGCCATGCTCTATCCGCACAAGCCCGGGATGGCCCAGTGGCTCAACGGCTGGGCCGTCGACTTCGCCGCGCGCACCCCCGACTGTCTGCACACCTCGACTCTCTTCCCGGAGCCGGGAGTCGGGGACTACGTTCGGGCGGCGCTGGACTCCGGGGCGCGGGTGTTCAAGGCGCATGTGCAGGTCGGGGCGTACGACCCGGCCGACGAACTCCTCGACCCCGCCTGGGGGTTGCTCGCCGAGGCCGGCACACCGGTGGTGATCCACTGCGGGTCGGGGCCCGCGCCCGGCAAGCACACCGGGCCCGAGCCGATCGGGCGGGTACTGGCCCGGCATCCGCGGCTGCGGCTGGTCGTCGCGCACATGGGGATGCCGGAGTACGAGGACTTCCTGGACCTGGCCGAGCGGTACGGGGAGGTGCGGCTGGACACGACGATGGCGTTCACGGACTTCAGCGAACGCCTCGCACCCTTCCCACCTGCTGCGCTCCCCCGGCTCGCCGCCCTCGGGGACCGCGTGCTGCTCGGCAGCGACTTCCCGAACATCCCGTATCCCTACCTGCACCAACTGCACGTCCTGGAGCGGCTGGACCTCGGCGACGACTGGCTGCGCGCGGTCTGCCACGACAACGGGGCGCGGCTGTTCGGACTGTGAGGGGGAACTGAGAGCCCGGCCGGTACGGGTGATGCGGGGGGAATGTGCAGATACAGGGGAGACCGAGGCGACTGTGAGAAGGATGCACGGCTCTGTGACCGCTGGATGAGAGCTGGGCAAGCGGTTTCAAGGCGTGGCCTGAGAGGCGCCTGTGCGTTTCTCAGGAAAATCACAGACTCCGGAAAGCGTGTTCTTAGGGGACCCCGACAAGGTGTCCACTATGACCACGACCTCGCCCCAGGGGCGCACCGAACTGCTGAGGCCGGACGGGAGCCCCGTCCGAGTGCTTGTGGTGGACGACGAGCTGTCGATCACCGAGCTGCTGTCCATGGCCCTGCGATATGAGGGCTGGCAGATCCGTAGTGCGGGTGACGGGACCGGCGCGATCCAGACCGCGCGCGAGTTCCGGCCCGACGCCGTCGTACTCGACATGATGCTGCCCGACATGGACGGCCTGACCGTTCTAGGGCGGATGCGGCGCGAGCTGCCGGACGTGCCGGTGCTGTTCCTGACGGCGAAGGACGCCGTCGAGGACCGTATCGCCGGGCTCACCGCCGGCGGCGACGACTACGTCACCAAGCCCTTCAGCCTCGAAGAGGTCGTCGCCCGGCTGCGCGGACTGATCCGCCGCTCCGGTGCCGCCGACCGCCGCTCGGACTCCGTGCTCGTCGTGGGTGACCTCACCCTCGACGAGGACAGCCACGAGGTGTCGCGGGCCGGGGACGGCATCCACCTCACCGCGACCGAGTTTGAGCTGCTGCGCTTCCTCATGCGTAATCCCCGGCGTGTACTCAGCAAAGCGCAGATCCTCGACCGTGTGTGGTCGTACGACTTCGGTGGGCAGGCCAATGTGGTCGAGCTCTACATCTCGTACCTCCGCCGCAAGATCGACGCCGGTCGTGAGCCGATGATCCACACCCGGCGTGGGGCCGGTTACCTGATCAAGCCCGCGGTGTCATGAGCGGGCGACGACGGCCGCGTGCGCAGAAGAAGCGAGCGGGTAAGCCGCGCACCCTGCGGACACGGCTCGTCGTCGCGTCCGTGACGCTGATCGCGGTGGTGTGTGCGGTGATCGGGACCGTGACGACTGTCGCGTTGCAGTCGCACCTGTACCAGCAGCTCGAGGGCAAGGTGACGGACACGGCCATCCGTGCCGTGGGCCGTCCTCAGGACGCCCCGGGTGGCAGCAACGAGAACGGTGCCCCGGGCGTTGATCCGGGGAACCCGGACAAGCCATCCTCCAACTCGTCCTCTTCTTCCTCGGGTTCCGATCCCGGTAAGGCCGTCACGCCGGCCCGCAAGGTCAACAGGCTCCTCACCGGCCTCATCGGTCCGACGCAGGAGAAGACCGTCGCCGCCTATGTGAAGAAGGGCGTGATCACCACCGCGTCCTACAACAAGCAGAAGACCGACAGCAGCGGCGCGGGCAACGGGATGGCCACCGTAGGTCTCAACACGGCTCAGAAGCAGGCCCTCGCCTCGGTGGCGAAGGACAACAAGACACACACCGTGACCATCCCCGGCCTCGGTGACTACCTCGTCAAGTACGCCAAGACCCCCGACACGACCAACGAGGGCTTCTACGTCGCCCTGCCGACCACGGACGTCGACAACACCGTCAACACCCTCATCCTGGTCGAACTCAGCGTCACCGCCGCCGGCCTGGTGGCCGCCGGTATCGCCGGGTACGTACTGGTCGGCATCGCCACCCGCCCCCTCCGCCGCGTGGCCTCCACCGCCACCCGGGTCTCCGAACTCCCCCTGCACACCGGCGAGGTCACCCTCAACGAACGTGTCCCCGAGTCCGAGACCGACCCGCACACCGAGGTCGGCCAGGTCGGGGCCGCGCTGAACCGGATGCTCGACCATGTGCACGGCGCCCTGCACGCCCGCCAGCAGAGCGAGATGCGGGTACGGCAGTTCGTGGCCGACGCCAGTCATGAGCTGCGGACGCCGCTCGCCTCCATCCGCGGTTACGCGGAGCTGACCCGGCGCGGCCGGGAACAGACCGGCCCGGACACCAAGCACGCCCTCGGCCGGATCGAGTCCGAAGCGGGCCGCATGACCCTCCTCGTCGAGGATCTGCTGCTCCTCGCCCGGCTCGACGCGGGCAGACCGCTTCAGTTCGACCAGACCGACCTCATCCCGCTCGTCGTGGACACCATCAGCGACTCGCGCGCGGCCGGCATGGACCACAACTGGCGGCTCGACCTGCCCGACGAACCGGCCCTCGTGTCGGCGGACGCGGCCCGCATCCAGCAGGTGCTGATCAATCTGCTGGGCAACGCCCGCAAGCACACCCCACCGGGCACGACGATCACCGCACGCGTCCAGCGGCGCGGGCCGTGGATGTGCGTGGACGTCGAGGACAACGGCCAGGGCATCCCGGCGGATTTGCTGCCGCATGTCTTCGAGCGGTTCGCGCGCGGCGACTCGGCGCGCTCCCGCTCCACCGGATCGACCGGTCTGGGTCTCGCCATCGTGCAAGCGGTCGCGACCGCGCACGGTGGTGCCGTCACCGTGGACAGTGTTCCCGGACGCACTGTGTTCACCGTGCATCTGCCCGCGCTTGCACCCGCTGTGCCCGCGCCTGCCCCCGAAACGAATTGGCAATCGCACTCACAGGCACAGCACAGTGCCACCACATGGGTGCAACAGGGCGCTTGAGGAGAGTCGGTGCATGCGAACCGACTCTTCTCCCGGCACCCTGCCGGCGCGGGAGCACCTCCCGGCCGGAGACGCCGGTACGCCTGTCCTGGACGTAGTGATCCCCGTCTACAACGAGGAGAAGGACCTCCAGCCATGTGTGCTCAGACTGCACGAGCACCTCAAGCGCACGTTCCCGTACGCGTTCCGCATCACCATCGCGGACAACGCGTCGATCGACACCACTCCTCAGGTGGCCGCGCGGCTGGAGTCGGAAATCCCCGAGGTGAAATCCTTCCGGCTGGAGCAGAAGGGGCGCGGTCGAGCACTGCGCACCGTCTGGTCCGCCTCGGACGCCCCGATCCTCGCCTACATGGACGTCGACCTCTCCACCGACCTCAACGCGCTGCTCCCCCTGGTGGCGCCGCTGATCTCGGGTCACTCAGACCTGGCGATCGGTTCCCGGCTGGCCCGCTCGTCGCGTGTCGTGCGTGGCGCCAAGCGCGAGTTCATCAGCCGGACCTACAACCTGATCCTGCGCGGCTCGCTGCAGGCCCGCTTCTCGGACGCCCAGTGCGGGTTCAAGGCGATCCGGCGTGATGTGGCCCAGGCCCTGCTGCCGCTCGTCGAGGACACCGGCTGGTTCTTCGACACCGAGATGCTGGTGCTCGCCGAGCGGGCCGGACTCCGTATCCACGAGGTGCCGGTCGACTGGGTCGACGACCCGAACTCGACCGTCCACATCGTGAAGACCGCGACCGAGGACCTGAAGGGAGTGTGGCGGGTGGGCAAGGCCCTGGCCTCCGGTTCGCTGCCGCTCGACCGTGTTACCCGGCCCTTCGGCGACGACCCGCGCGACCGCGACATCCAGGATGTGCCCAAGGGGCTGGCCCGCCAGCTCGTCGGGTTCTGCGTGGTCGGCGGTCTGTCCACCCTCTTCTACCTGGTGCTCTACAGCCTCTTCCGGCAGTTCGGCGGCTCGCAGATCGCCAACGCGCTCGCGCTGCTGGTCTCGGCGGTCGCCAACACCGCCGCGAACCGCCGGCTGACCTTCGGGGTCCGCGGCCGGGGCGGCGCCGTCCGTCACCAGGCACAGGGCCTGGTCGTCTTCGCCATCGGCCTCGCGCTGACCAGTGGTTCGCTCGCCGCGCTCAACGCGGCCAGCAGCGACCCGGCGCACTCCACCGAACTGGCGGTCCTGGTGGCCGCCAACCTCGCGGCGACCGTGCTGCGGTTCCTGCTCTTCCGCGCCTGGGTGTTCCCGGACCGCGACGACAACGACCAGGAACCGGCGGTCGTAGCCCTCAACACCCCTTCCTCGCCCACCTATGCGACGGCGTCGCACCACCCGCAGAACCCGCAGCACCCCGGTTCGTACACCCAGCTGCCCCAGCGCCAGCCCCAGCAGGGGACGTACGACACCACCACGAACACCACCACCCAGTTCCGCGCCGGTGAAGCCGCGGACGGCACCTGGAGGGACGCGACGATGCGGTTGCAGCCGGTGCGTCCCCACGACACCGATCCGAGGGACCCCCGATGAGCACCGACACCGATCAGACGACCTATCCGGGAGGAGACAGCCCCTCGTCCTGGGGGCCGCCTACCGGTGACAGCGACACGGGCAGAGACACGGCCGTGGCTGAGCCGGTCGTCGTGGACTCGCACACGCCGGCTCCCGGGGCCGGTGAGCCGAAGCAGCCGCTCGGGCGCCGCCTGTGGCGCGGCCGGCCCGAGGACCCGCGCTGGGTGCGCCCCGCGTTCTGGGGCATGCTGCTGGCGACGGCGCTGCTCTACCTCTACAACCTGAGCGCGTCCGGCTACTCCAACTCCTTCTACTCGGCGGCCGTCCAGGCCGGCAGCAAGAGCTGGAAGGCGTTCCTGTTCGGCTCGCTCGACGCGAGCAACGCGATCACCGTCGACAAGCCCTCGGCCTTCATGTGGCCGATGGAGATCTCGGTCCGGATCTTCGGCCTGAACTCGTGGGCGATCCTGGTCCCCGAGGCCCTCATGGGCGTCGGCACGGTCGCGGTCGTGTACGCGGCGGTACGCCGCCGCTACAGCCCCGAGTCCGGTCTGATCGCGGGCGCCGTGCTGGCGCTCACCCCGGTCGCCGCGCTGATGTTCCGGTTCAACAACCCTGACGCCGCACTGGCGTTGCTGATGGCGGTCGCCTGCTACCTCGTCGTCCGGGCCCTGGAGGACGGCCGTACGAAGTGGCTGGTGTGGGCCGGTGTCGCGATCGGCTTCGCGTTCCTGGCGAAGACCCTGCAGGCCTTCCTGGTCCTGCCGCCGCTGGCCATCGTCTATGCGGTGTGCGCGCCGGTGAGCGTGAAGAAGAGGTTCGCCCAACTGGGCCTGGCCACGGGCGCGTTGGTCGCCGCGGCCGGCTGGTGGGTCGCGATCGTCGAACTGTGGCCGGCGTCCTCCCGCCCGTACATCGGCGGCTCGCAGGACAACAGCTTCCTCGGACTGACCTTCGGCTACAACGGCTTCGGCCGGCTCAGCGGCGACGAGACCGGCAGCGTCGGCGGCGGAGGCGGTGGCACCGGGACGGGCATGTGGGGTGCCACCGGCTGGAACCGCATGTTCAACTCCGAGATCGGCAGCCAGATCTCCTGGCTGCTGCCCACCGCGCTGATCCTCCTCGTCGCGGGCCTGGTGGCCACGCGCAAGCTGGGCCGCACGTCGGTCAGGCGCAGTTCGCTCCTGGTGTGGGGCGGCTCGCTGGTGACGACACTGCTCGTCTTCAGCTACATGGCGGGCATCTTCCACCAGTACTACACGATCGCCATCGCCCCCTACATGGCGGCCGTCATCGGTATCGGCGGCGGCTCCCTGTGGGAGAAGCGCAGCGAGATCTGGGCGTCGATCACCCTCGCGGCCTCGGTCGTGGCGGCAGGCGTCTGGGGCTACGTCCTCCTCAACCGCACCCCCGACTACCTGCCCTGGCTCAAGTGGCTGGTCCTCCTGGGCACCCTGGTCGGCGCGCTCGGCCTGATCTTCGTCGCGAAGATCGGCCGCCAACTCGCCCTCGCGGCAGTCGGCTTGAGCATCGTGGCGGGTATCGCCGGTCCTACGGCGTACACGCTCTCGACGGTCAACTCCGCGCACACCGGCTCCATCCCGACGGCCGGTCCGGCCGGCGCGAGCATGATGGGCGGCGGCGGCCGAGGCGGCTTCGGCGGCGGCAACCGCACCGGCGGCACGGGCACCGCGCCCGGTGGCGGCGGTACGACGCAGAACCAGGGCGGAGGCTTCCCGGGCGGCGGCACGGGCACGATGCCCGGCGGCGGTACGGGCACCGCACCCGGCGGTGGCGGTACGACCCAGAACCAGGGCGGCGGCTTCGGCGGCGGTCGGACGGGTGACGGCGGCATGGGTGGCGGGGGCGTCGGCGGCCTGCTCAACGGCGCGACGGTCACCTCCGCGGCCAAGAAGCTGCTGCAGACGGACGCGAGCAAGTACACCTGGGTGGCCGCGTCCATCGGCTCCCAGAACGCCGCGAGCTACCAACTCGCCACCGGCGACCCGGTGATGGCGATCGGCGGCTTCAACGGCACCGACCCGTCGCCGACGCTGGCCCAGTTCCAGAAGTACGTGGCGGACGGCAAGATCCACTACTTCATCTCGGGCAGCACCATGGGCGGCAGCAGCAGCACCGGCAGCTCCTCGCAGATCACCTCGTGGGTCGAGAAGAACTACAAGAAGGTGACGGTCGGTTCGGCCACCTTCTACGACCTGACGCAGAAGACGAGCAGCTGACGGTTCCCTGCTGAGCGGCGGTTGAACAGAGGCGGTGGCCCGCGACAAGGCCACCGCCTCTCTCGTATCTCCGTTGTACGCCGTATAGGAGTTGTTCTACGGTGTACAACATGTCGACTTCCCCAGGCCCCCGAGGCACCCGCCCCCAAGGCCTCCAGGGCCACCCCCAGCGCTGGATCGTCCTCGGAGTCATCTGCCTCGCGCAGCTCACCGTGCTGCTCGACAACACCGTCCTGAACGTCGCGATCCCCTCGCTCACCCGCGAACTCGACGCGAGCACCGCGGACATCCAGTGGATGATCAACGCGTACTCGCTGGTGCAGTCCGGGCTGCTGCTCACCGCGGGCAGCGCGGCCGACCGGTACGGCCGTAAGAAGATGCTGATCGCGGGTCTCGTGCTGTTCGGCGTGGGCTCGCTGGTCGCCGGACTCGCCCAGTCCACCGGGCAGTTGATCGCCGCGCGGGCCGGGATGGGGGTCGGCGGGGCGCTGCTCATCACGACCACCCTCGCCGTCGTGATGCAGATCTTCACCGCCGAGGAACAACCGAGGGCGATCGGCATCTGGGCCGCGGTCAACGCGCTCGGCTTCGCGACGGGTCCGCTCCTCGGCGGCTTCATGCTGAACCACTTCTGGTGGGGCGCGATCTTCCTGATCAACCTCCCGGTCGCGGCACTCGCCCTGGTCGCGGCGGTGGCCCTCGTCCCCGAGTCGAAGAACCCCCGCGGCGACCGCCCCGACCTCCTGGGCGCCCTGCTCTCCACTGTCGGCATGGCCGCGCTGGTCTACGCGATCATCTCCGGCCCCGCGCACGGCTGGACGTCCGGCCGGGTGCTGCTCACCGGCGCGGTGGCGGTCCTGGTCCTCGCCGCCTTCGCGTACTGGGAGAGCCGGATCCCGTACCCGATGCTCGACCTGTACTTCTTCCGCGACCGCCGCTTCACGGGCGCGGTCACCGGCGTGGTCCTGATCACCTTCGGCATGGCCGGCTCGCTGTTCCTGCTCACCCAGCACCTCCAATTCGTCCTCGGCTACGGCCCGTTGGAGGCCGGTGTCCGTACGGCGCCGCTTGCTCTGGCGATCGTCGCGCTCAACTTCTCGGGGTTGGCGGCGAAGTGGACGACGAGACTTGGGGCGCCGGTGTCGATCGGGCTGGGGATGGTGTTGATGTCGGCGGGGCTCGTGTCGATCGCGTCGCTTGCGCCCGGCGGGTATGCGGGGACGTTGGTGGGGTTGTTGCTGATCGGGGCGGGGGCGGCGTTGGCGAATCCGGCTATGGCTCACGCGATCATGAGTGCGATTCCTCCGGAGAAGGCGGGGGTCGGGGCCGGGATCAACGGCACGTTGGGGGAGTTCGGGAACGGGTTGGGGGTTGCCGTGTTGGGGGCGGTGTTGAGTTCTCGGTTCGCGGCGGTGTCCCTGCCGGTCGGCTTGGCGGGGGCGTCTTCGGTGGAGGAGAGGCAGAAGGTGACCGATTCCTTCGCTGCCGGGCTGGAGGTCAGTCAGTTGGTGGGGGCGGTCGCTGTTTTGGCCGGGGGGTTGCTTGCCGCGGCGTTGTTGTGGAGGGCTGAGCGGGCAGACTCGGGGGTGGTGGTCGCTCAGTAGTGTCTGCGGGTGCGTTGTGGCTGGTCGCGCTCACGCGGCGGTAGCCGCATATGTCACAGCCCCGCACCCCTAGGTGAGTACAGCCGGCCGGGATTTGACGTTGAGGAAGGTGTGTTGTGGCCAAGACATCGCCGCCGTCGGGGCGTTCTGCGCGCACCAGTGTCTGGCTTGAGACGAAGACGCGCCGGAGCGGGCGCGGCGGCGGAGGGCAACCCGGCCTCGACCGCACCCGCATCACCGACGTGACCGTACGGCTGCTGGACGCCGAAGGGCTGGCCAAGTTCTCGATGCGGCGGCTGGCCGCGGAGCTGAACGTGACCGCGATGTCCGTCTACTGGTACGTCGACACCAAGGACGACCTCCTCGAACTCGCCCTGGACGCCGTTTTCGGCGAGTTGCGGCTGCCCGATCCGGAGGCCGAGGGCGAGGAGTGGCGGGACCAACTCCGCGCGCTGGCAACGGAGTACCGGGCCCTGCTCGTCCGGCACCCCTGGCTGTCGCCGCTCGCCGGTACCTTCCTCAACATCGGGCCGAACTCGCTCGCGTTCTCCCGTGTCGTCCAGCGCGTGATCCGGCGCACGGGGCTGCCGGACCACGGGCTGACGGGGGCGATCTCGGCCGTCTTCCAGTTCGTGTACGGCTACGGCACGATCGAGGGCCACTTCTTCGCCCGGGTCGCCGACACCGGCATGACCCCCGACGACTACTTCCGGCACGCCATGACGACGCTGGACGGGGCCCCGACGACCGCCGAGGTCGTGGAGGAGTCCAAGCAACTCATGGCGGCCCGGGGCGGCGACACGGTCGCGGAGATGATGGACCGCGACTTCACCTTCGCCCTGGACCTGCTGGTGGCGGGCATCGAGGCGATGGTGAAGCGGGGCTGAACTCCCCTGTGGGTTCTAGTCGTCGGTGGCCATCCGCGCCGGGAAGCCTCCCGTGGCCACCGGACCCCACCGCTCCGGCGTCACCCGCACGATCGACTTCCCCTGCTTCACCATCGCCGCCCGGTACTCGTCCCAGTCCGGGTGCTCGCCGGAGATGTTCCGGAAGTACTCGACGAGGGGTTCCACGGAGTCCGGGGAGTCGATGACCTCGGCGGTGCCGTCGATCTGGACCCACGGGCCGTTCCACTCGTCGCTCAGGACGATCAGGCTGACCCGCGGATCCCGCTTGGCGTTGCGGGTCTTGGCGCGCTCGGGGTACGTGGAGACCACGATCCGCCCCGAGTCGTCGACCCCGCAGGTCAGCGGCGAACCCTGCGGGCTGCCGTCCGTCCGGCGGGTCAGCAGGATGGCCCGGTGCCGGGGGCGTACGAAGTCCAGCAGCTCGTCCAGGGACACAGAGGTGTTGCTCGCGATGTTCGAAGCCATACGGCCAGCCTAGGCGCCCCGCCCCCGCCCAGGGTGGCCGTGTCGTTCCTACGCACCCTGCGGCAGCGCGTCGCCCTGTACCGCCTGGATGTCCAGCTCGACCCTGAGCGTCGTACCGATCGCGGCGATGCCCGCCTGGACGACCTGGTTGTAGTTCATCGCGAAGTCCTCGCGGTGCAGTTCCGTGGTGGCCCGGAACGCGGCGCGCGTGCCGCCCCAGGGGTCCGCTCCGGTGCCGAGGTAGGCGAGGTCCAGGTCGACGGGCCGTACGACCCCGTGGAGGGTCAGCTCGCCGTGGACCGTCCAGCGGTCGGAACCGGCCGGGGTGAGGGCGGTGGAGCGGTAGGTGATCTCCGGGTAGCGGGCCACGTCCAGGAAGTCCGCGGAGCGCAGGTGCTCGTCGCGCATGCCGTTGCCGGTGTCGATGGACGCGGCCCGGATGACCGCCTCCACCCGGGACTTGGCGATGTCGTCGGGCGCGATCTCGACCGACGCGGTGAAGTCGGTGAACCGGCCGCGCACGCTGGAGATGCCCAGGTGCTGGGCGACCGCGCCGACCGTGGAGTGCGCCGGATCGACCGTCCAGGGTCCGGGCGGCGGCAGTTCGGTGCCGCCCTGCCGGGCCAGCGTCACCGTGCCGACCTCGGCCCGGCCGCTCGCGGTGACGATCGCGGTGGCGGCGGCGGGCGCGTACCCGACGGCCGTCACGATCACTGTGTACGGCCCGGGGGCCATCGGATTCGGATCCCGTACGGCCCCCTCCGCGTCCGCCTCGGCCCGCAGCACCTGCGCCCCGGTCATGTCGGTCACCGTGACGACCGCGTGCGACACGGCCCATCCGTCGCGGGTACGGATCTTCGCCGTCAGTCCCATGTCCCTCAAACTCCTTGCCTTACAAAGCCGTTCAAGCCGTACACATGCAACCGGCCCGTGGAGCGCCCTCGTTCGGAAAGCGCTCCACGGGCCGAGGTGCTGAACTACGTCAACTACTCACCGGGGTGGGCGAGTTCGATGTCGTGGCCGTCGGCTCCGCGGCCGTTCACCGTGAGGGCGGTCGCGACCGGCGGGTAGCCCGTCGCGATCACCGTGTACTCGCCGCCGCTCAGGTCGGTGAAGGCGTACGCCCCGTCCGAACCGGTGGTGGCGGTGCCGACCACGTTGCCCGCCGCGTCCACGAGGGTGACGCGGGCGTCGGGGAGGGGGCCGTGCGGGGCGCGGACGACGCCCTGGACCTGGGCGCCGGAGTCGAGGTCTATCTCGACCCGGGTGACGCCGGTGCCGCCGACCTCGACGGGCAGCGCGCGCGGCCGGTACCCGGCGGCGTTCACCGCGACGGTCACGGCACCCGGCACCAGCTCGGCGAAGGCGAACTCGCCCTGCTCACCGGTGGTTCCGGTGGAGAGAAGGTCGCCGCGCACGTCCGTCACGATGACCATCGCGTCCTTGACGGGCAGGCCCGTCTCCGCCGCCCGGACGAGCCCGTTCAGGCCGCTGGTGCCGCTGAGCAGGACGTCGTAGGACACCGGCTCGTGGCCGTTGACGACGACCGTGGACGCCTGCGGCTGGAAGCCGTCGGCGGAGGCGATCAGGACGTACGAGCCCACGCTCGGCGCGTCCAGCGCGTAGGAGCCGTCCGCCTGCGTGACCGAGCGGCCCAACTGGCGTCCCCCGAGGGAGATCAGGGTGACGGCGGCCTGCGGGACGGGCGCGCTCTCGGCGCCGCGGACGTAGCCGCGGAGGGGAGTTCCACTGGACACGGGGGCGGTCTCCTCCCTGGCCACCGTGGTTACGGCGGCGAGTTGCCGGGTGCCTTCGGGACCGGACTCGGTGCTTGTCTCCGAGGTGGCGACGGCCCAGCTCGGGGTCTGCTCCTCGACCGGTGCGGGAGCCTGTGCGGCGGCGGGGACCTCGGTCGCCGGAGCCTCCGCGGTGTCGTCGGCGGCCTGCGCCAGCGCGCCCTTGGTCCGCAGCGGGACCTCCTTGATGAACAGCGTGACGAGGAAGGCGAGCAGTGCCAGGCCCGAGGCGATCAGGAAGACGTCCGCGATGCCGTGGCCGTACGCGCTCTCCATGACCGTGCGCAGCGGCGCGGGCAGCTTGTTCATGTCGGGGATGGAGTCGCTGGAGCTCGAACCGGAGGCCAGGGCGGCGTACTTGGGGTCGAGGCCGGCGATGCCGTCCTTGGCGTAGTCGGTGATCCGGTGGGCCATGACGGCGCCCAGCGCGGAGACGCCGACCGCACCGCCGAGGGAACGGAAGAACGTGACCGTGGAGCTGGCCGAGCCGAGGTCGGCCGGGGCCACCTGGTTCTGCGTGGACAGCACCAGGTTCTGCATCATCATGCCGATGCCGAGACCCAGCAGAGCCATGAAGATGGCGATCTTCCAGTAGTCCGTGTCGTACCTGATGGTGCCCAGCAGGCCCAGCCCCGCCGTCAGCAGCACACCGCCGCTGACCAGCCAGATCTTCCACTTGCCCGTCCGGGTGATGAACTGGCCGGAGACGGTCGAGGAGATGAAGAGCCCGCTGATCATCGGGATCGTCATGACCCCGGACATGGTCGGGGACTTGTCCCGGGCCAGCTGGAAGTACTGGCTGAAGAAGACGGTGCCGGTGAACATCGCGACGCCCACGAACAGCGAGGCGAGCGAGGACAGCGTGATGGTGCGGTTGCGGAACAGCCGCAGCGGGATGATCGGTTCGCTCGCCTTGGTCTCCACGAGGATGAACAGCAGGCCGAGCACGACCGAGCCGCCGACCATCGCGTACGTCTGCCACGAGATCCAGTCGTACTTGTCACCGGCGAAGGTGATCCAGACCAGCAGCAGGGAGACGGCGGCGGAGATGAAGAACGCGCCGCCCCAGTCGACCTTGACCTCGCGCTTGACGACGGGCAGGTGCAGGGTCTTCTGCAGCACGATCAGCGCGATGATCGCGAACGGCACACCGACGTAGAAGCACCAGCGCCAGCCGAGCCACGAGGTGTCGGTGATGACGCCGCCGAGCAGCGGGCCGCCGACGGTGGCGACGGCGAAGGTCGCGCCGAGGTAGCCGGAGTAGCGCCCGCGCTCACGCGGGGAGATCATCGCGGCCATCACGATCTGCGCGAGGGCGGACAGACCGCCGACGCCGACGCCCTGGACGACACGGCAGGCGATGAGCATGCCCGGGTTCTGGGACAGACCGGCGGCGGCCGATCCCAGCACGTAGATGACGAGGGCTATCTGTACGAGCGCCTTCTTGCTGTACAGGTCGGAGAGCTTGCCCCACAGAGGCGTGGTCGCGGTCATGGCCAGCAGCGAGGCCGTGACGACCCAGGTGTAGGCGGACTGGCCGCCGCCCAGGTCGCCGATGATCTTGGGGAGTGCGTTGGTGACGATCGTCGACGACAGGATCGCGACGAACATTCCGAGCAGCAGCCCGGAGAGCGCCTCCATGATCTGCCGGTGCGTCATCGGAGCGCCGTCGGGGGCAGCGGGGGATGCCCCTCCGTGCTTGGCGTGAGCCCGCACACCGGCTGGTGTGGTCGTTGCCATGGGCTTCCTTTTCTTCCGTGCTTATGCGGGTGTACGGGTGGTGTGTTCGAGTTCGTGGTGGGGCGTGTGGGGGGTTTCGAAGGCGGTGGTCGTGGGCCGTGGCGGCGCCGCGCGGCAGTCGTCGAAGCTCGCCCGGAGCCGGGTCATCAGCCGGATCAGCTGCCCGACCTCCTCGTCGCTCCAGTCGCTCAGCCGGTCGGCGAGCAACCGGGCGGTCCGCCGGGACAGTTCGTCCACCTGGGCCCAGCCGCTGGGGGTGAGGCGCAGGATGCGGGAGCGCTTGTCCGCGGGGTCGGGGGAGCGTTCGATCCAGCCCCGGTCGGCGACGTGCGCGACGTGGCGGCTGGTCACGGACATGTCGACGGCGAGCAGCTCCGCGAGCCTGCTGATGCGCATGTCGCCGTGCCGGCCGAGCAGGGTCAGTACGGCCACGGAACCGCTCGGGCAGTCGGACGGCAGGATCCGCCCCAACTCCCTGCGTACGGCGCCGAAGGCACTGAACTGACGGATCAGCTCCTCGTACTGCGCCTGCTCGGCCATCACACCTCCCATGTTCGTTGCTTAGGGCAACCATAAGATCTATTGGTTGCTACAGGCAAATAAAACCGGGCAGGCATGGCATAAAAAGTTGGCAAAGGCAAGCATTGCTGCATGTAAACCCGCAGGTGGGAAAGGATGTCCGAGGCCCCGCACTTGGGTGTCACCCGGGGATTCGCTAGTGTCTCGGCCCATGGCAAACACCCAGGGCCCCGAGGGCAACTACGACCCCGCCGGCAGCACCCAGATGTTCCGTGCCTTCGTCGACGAGACCCCACAGGGCGTCCGGCAGCAGGCCGCGCCCACCGCGTCGGCCGGACCCCGCGTCGGCCTGATCATCGGCGTCGTCGTCGCCGTGCTGGTCGTGGCGGCGGTGGCCTACCTGGCCTTCATGTAGCACTGACCGTTCAGCACCGACCGCTTGATACCGACCGCTTCATCCGGGCGGGGCGGTGGTCTACCGGGCAGGCCCCAGAGGGAACCGGTAGACCGTCGACTCCCGGACCCGGAAGCCGAGCCGCTCGTACAGCCGGTTCGCCGCGGCGCGGTCCGGCCGCGAGGTGAGATCGACGGTCCGCGCCCCGGCCTCCCGGGCGATCCGCAGCGCTTCGTCGATCAGCAGCGCGGCGATCCCCCGCCCCCGGGCGGCGCTGTCGACGACCACGTCCTCGACGCGCCCGCGCAGCCCGGACGGCACGGGGGACATCACCAGCGTCAGGGTGCCGACGACCGCGCCCTCAACCCGCGCGACCAGCACGGTGTTCGTGGCGCACGAGACCAGCCGCTCGACCGCCGCCCGGTCCAGCGGCTTGGCCGTCGAGGACAGCTGCGGCAGCAACAGGCCGAACGCGTCCACCAGTTCCTGGGTCGCCGCGCGCACGACCTCCACCTGAACGTCCATGCCGCGGAGCCTACCGACCGCCCCCGGCGCGCCCTACTTCCACTCCACGGACACGTCCCGCGTCTCGATGTGCATCCCCAACGGCACGCGCCACGCGTCGACGCACACCGTCCAGGTCTTGTCCTTGCGCGCGTCGGCAGCGATCGGCGCGGGGAGTTTTTCGGTGGAGTCGATCGTCGCCCAGTCGATCCCGAGGGCGCCGATGATGTGCGTCCCGAGGGTCACCGTGCCCGAACGCACCGCCGTACCGCCGGAGTTGCGGAAACTCAGGGTCACGTCCTCGCACCAGCGCTGATCCGTGGCCTTGCGCACGGGGTCGCCCCAGCTGAGGGCGGCGGGGGTGCCGGGAGCCGTCGTAGGACCGGTAGTTGGGGTCGGTGACGGTGAAGTGGTGCTGCTAGGGCCGGACTTGGCGCCCGTGGGTGGAGAGGCCACCGGGGTGGGCGTGCCGGACGCCGGTTCTGGGGTGCTCGCGGTTTCCGAAGTCCCGCTCGCGGCAGGTGACTTCGGGGCGTCGAGCGGCACCAGGGTGACGCTTCCGGTCGGGCGTACCGCCGTAGTCGATGGGCGGGGCGGCCCGACCGCCACGTAGCCGTCGCCGCCACTGCCGCCTCCGCAGGCGGTCAGGAGGCCGGTGAGGCAGGCGACGGCCGCCGACGCACCCGGGAGGGCGCACCGGCGGCCACGTGTCCGGGTCGCTCGGAGCATCGCGCCATGGTGGCTGACACTCCGTCAAATAGGAACCCTCGCGACCCTGTTGGGGGTCAGTCCGAGATCAGGCCCTCGCGGAGCGTCGAGAGGGTGCGGGTCAGCAGCCGGGAGACGTGCATCTGGGAGATGCCGACCTCCTCGCCGATCTGCGACTGGGTCATGTTGGCGAAGAAGCGCAACATGATGATCCGGCGCTCGCGGGGCGGGAGTTTGGCGAGCAGCGGCTTGAGCGACTCGCGGTACTCCACGCCCTCCAGGGCCGTGTCCTCGTAGCCGAGGCGGTCCGCGAGGGAGCCCTCGCCGCCGTCGTCCTCGGGGGCCGGGGAGTCGAGCGAGGAGGCCGTGTAGGCGTTGCCGACCGCGAGGCCGTCGACGACGTCCTCCTCGGACACGCCCAGGACCACGGCGAGTTCGGGGACGGTCGGCGACCGGTCCAGCTTCTGGGAGAGCTCGTCGCTGGCCTTCGTCAGGGCCAGCCGCAGCTCCTGCAGGCGACGCGGGACGCGCACCGACCACGACGTGTCGCGGAAGAAGCGCTTGATCTCGCCCACGACGGTCGGCATCGCGAACGTCGGGAACTCCACCCCGCGTTCGCAGTCGAAGCGGTCGATCGCCTTGATCAGGCCGATCGTGCCGACCTGGACGATGTCCTCCATCGGCTCGTTGCGGGAGCGGAAACGCGCGGAGGCGTACCGGACCAGCGGGAGATTGAGCTCGATGAGGGTGTCCCTGACGTAACCACGCTCGGGGCTGTTCTCGTCGAGTGCGGCGAGCCGCAGGAAGAGGGAGCGGGACAGGGTGCGGGTGTCGATGGCTCCCGTGGTCGGGAGGGCCGGGGCCGGTACGGCGGGTACGGCCTCAAGGACCGTAACGGCGTCGAGTGCGGGCTCGGCTTCGCTCTTGGTGAGCGTGAGCACCTTCGAGCTGCCCTGGTCTGCGGACATGCCACCCCCTTTGGGTCGCGGGACGGTCGCGGCGATCGCCCCCGTCTGGGGAGCGGTGCCTTCACCTGAATACCGGAGCCGGAGCCACGGCAAACGCGCTTCCCGCAGAATGTCACATGTCGGCAACACGCTGTAGTGACATGTCGACATGTCAGTGACGAAACAGCCCTGGAAACAGGGGGTCTGACGGCTTTTCAGCGCAGAACCGTCGGGAAAGGGCCGCGTGAGCGATTCGTTCGTACCGGTGACAGCTCGCTCGGGCTTTCGGTTATGCCCCGATACGGCTTCGCCTACGGCTTCTACGCCTCGATGCGGTTCGCGGAACGCAGCCGCTGGAAGCTGCGCGCGAGGAGTCGCGAGACGTGCATCTGGGAGACGCCGAGTTCCGCGCTGATCTGCGACTGGGTGAGGTTGCTGTAGTAGCGCAGCAGGAGGATCCGCTGTTCCCGCTCGGGGAGTTGGACGAGGAGATGCCGGACCAGATCGCGGTGTTCGACGCCATCCAGGGCCGGGTCCTCGTAGCCGAGCCGGTCGAGGAGGCCGGGCAGTCCGTCGCCCTCCTGGGCGGCCTCCAGGGAGGTCGCGTGGTACGACCGTCCGGCCTCGATGCAGGACAGCACCTCGTCCTCGCCGATGCGCAGCCGCTCGGCGATCTCGGCGGTCGTGGGGGTGCGTCCGAAGGCGGTCGTCAGGTCCTCGGTCGCCGCGTTGACCTGCACCCACAACTCGTGCAGCCGGCGCGGGACATGGACTGTGCGAACGTTGTCACGGAAGTACCGCTTGATCTCGCCGATGACGGTCGGCATCGCGAACGTCGGGAACTGCACACCCCGGTCCGGGTCGAAGCGGTCGATGGCGTTGATCAGACCGATGGTGCCGACCTGGACGACGTCCTCCATCGGCTCGTTGCGGGAGCGGAAGCGGGCGGCGGCGTAGCGCACGAGCGGGAGATTCGCCTCGATGAGCGCTCCGCGCACCCGGTTGTGCTCCGGCGTACCCGGCTGGAGCCCCTTGAGCTGGCCGAAGAGCACCTGGGTGAGGGCCCGGGTGTCGGCGCCGCGGCTGCGCGGCGGAGCGGCTGCCGGCGGGGTCTGGGCGGGCGCCTCGTCCTGGGGCGGCGCTGTACTGGCCGACACGGTCAACGCCACACCTCTTCAATAGGTCAACTCATCCGTCAAAAGCGGTCATAGCATCACAAGACATGTGCACTGTGTGCAAGCACCGCCTAATACCGTGTTATGCCGTGTTGAGCAACAAAAGCCCCCTGCCGGGACGGCAAGGGGCTCTGCGGGAGGGCTCTTCGACGGAGTCGGCGGCGCGCTCAGAACTCGTAGTCGGCGACCACCCAGGTGGCGAACTCGCGCCACAGCGCGACGCCGGCCTGGTGTGCCGGGTGCTCGATGTACCGCTTCAGGGCGTCGGCGTCGTCGACCGCCGAGTTGATCGCGAAGTCGTAGGCGATGGGGCGGTCGCTGATGTTCCAGCCCAGTTCCCAGAAGCGCAGTTCGTCGACCAGATCGCCGAGCGGGCGGAAGGCCTCGACGCCGGCCACGACGCGCGGGTCGTCGCGCTCGACGCCCTCGTCGAGCTTGAAGAGGACGAGGTGGCGGATCATCTGCGCGCTCCTGGGTAGTTCGCTGTGTCGCTACTGCGCCCCGTCGGCCAGCCAGGTCATGAAGTCGCCGATGGCCTTCGCGGCGTCCGATATGCCCTCGAAGCCTATCTGGACGTAGTCGGCCGCCTTCGACGGGTCCGTGATGATCACGTACAGCGCGAAGACGACGAGCAGATAGACGGCAATCTTCTTGGCGTTCACCGCCATCGCGGCCTCCCCTGTGACTCCGTGCCCGTGGGCCCCCTGTTGCCGGCGGTGAGTGTAACCTTCACGGCCCCTTTTTGGATCAATCAGGGATCAACGGCCCGCAGGTGAAGAGCCGTTGCCGGCGTCACGCACGAAGGACCCCGTCTCTCGACGGGGCCCTTCAGAAGCGGTAGCGGAGGGATTTGAACCCTCGGTGACTTGCGCCACACTCGCTTTCGAGGCGAGCTCCTTCGGCCGCTCGGACACGCTACCGAGAGAGACCTTACAACAAGGTGGGGCGTGGTTTGAAATCGGTAATCGGGGCCCCGCCGCGGGTCCTGTGACGCGTCCCGCTACCGGTCCCGGAAGAACTCCGTGAGCAGCCGCGCGCACTCGTCCGCGAGCACGCCTTCGATCACCTCGGGGCGGTGGTTGAGCCGCCGGTCGCGTACGACGTCGAAGAGCGAGCCGGCCGCGCCGGCCTTCTCGTCGCGGGCGCCGTAGACGACCCGGTCCACCCGGGACTGCACCAGCGCGCCCGCGCACATCGTGCAGGGTTCGAGGGTGACGACGAGCGTGCAGCCGGACAGCCGCCACTCACCGAGGTGAGCGGCGGCCCTGCGGATCGCGAGGACCTCGGCGTGCGCCGTCGGATCGCCGGTGGCCTCGCGTTCGTTGTGCCCGGTGGCGAGCACGGTCGTACCGTCCGGGGACAGGACGACCGCGCCGACCGGGACGTCGCCGTCCCGGGCGGCCGCTCCGGCCTCGTCCAGGGCGAGCCGCATCGCGGCCCGCCAGCGGTCGCGTACCGGGTCCGGAGTCCCTTCTGTGCGTGCTGTGGTCAGCGGACGGTCTCCAGGACCTCCGAGGCCCCCAGGGCCTCGGCGATGGAGCTCAGCGCGTCGTCGGCGTCGAGGAGACGCAGCTCCTTCTCGCCGACGCCCAGGTCGTCGAGGATCTGGACATCACCGACGGGGCTGTGCGGAACGGCCTCGGCCGAGGAGGTGCCGTCCTCGTCGTCGTCCTCCTCCTCGGTGTCACCGTCCTCCGTACCGTCGAGGTCGAGGGAGTCCAGATCGGCGACGTCGTCGTCGTCCGGATCCCGTCCGAGCAGCTCGTCGGTGAGCAGGATCTCGCCGTACGAGCTGCGTGCTGCGGCAGCGGCGTCCGAGACGTAGATCCGGGGGTCGTCCTCGCCATCGATACGGACGACGCCGAACCAGGCGTCCTCCTGCTCGATGAGCACCAGCACCGTGTCGTCCTCGGGCGAGGCTTCACGGGCCAGTGCGGCCAGATCCGACATGCTCTCGACATCGTCGAGCTCTGTGTCGCTCGCTTCCCACCCGTCTTCGGTGCGCGCGAGCAGTGCGGCGAAGTACACCGTGACTCTCCCACTGGTCATAGGTGTGCCGGTTGGGGGTCCCCCCGGCTGAGGCTGCGGGCGGGGAGAGCTCGTGCTCCGAGCCCCACCCACTCGGAATCGTGGCAGAAACAAGGCGTTCAGGGGACGTCTTCGGCTCCCTGTGTCCGCCCGTTTTGATCGACCACCAGCGGGATCGTACGCGGCGATCGCCTTACGCACGCACCGGGTTGGCCTTACGAGCTGCTGTGAGAGGGGCCCCGACTACCAGCGGAACGTGCGCATACGCATGGCGTGGCGCAGCCGGGCGGTCTTGGCGCGGCGGGGCTGGACGCGGTCGCGCAGCTCGCGCGCCTCGGTCAGCTCCCGCAGGAACTGGGCCCGGCGCCGCCTGCGCTCGGCCTCGGTCTCCCGGTCCGTCTCCCGGCCCTTCGACTGCGACGGGTCCTCGTGGGACTCACGGTCAGGCATCGGTTCACCACCCCGTTCCGTCCCTCCCACTTTCCCCCGGACGGGCGGTTTGATGCCAGTGCGGGCGGGATCGGGGCCGGTGGGAGCGGGGACCGCGGCAGCCGCGGGGCCCGGCTACTGTTGTGGACATGCGTCTCCACGTCGTCGACCACCCCCTGGTCGCCCACAAGCTCACCACCCTGCGCGACCAGCGCACCGACTCCGCGACCTTCCGTCGCCTCGCCGACGAGCTGGTCACCCTGCTCGCCTACGAGGCCACGCGCGACGTGCGCACCGAACAGGTCGACATCACGACGCCGGTCGCCTCGACCACCGGTGTCAAGCTGTCCTACCCGCGCCCGCTGGTCGTGCCGATCCTGCGGGCCGGCCTCGGCATGCTGGACGGCATGGTCCGGCTGCTGCCGTCCGCCGAGGTGGGCTTCATGGGCATGGTGCGCGACGAGGAGACGCTCCAGGCGTCCACGTACGCCACGCGCATGCCGGAGGACCTCTCCGGCCGCCAGGTGTACGTCCTCGACCCGATGCTGGCCACCGGCGGCACCCTGGTCGCGGCGATCCGCGAGCTGATCAAGCGCGGCGCCGACGACGTGACGGCCGTAGTGCTGCTCGCCGCCCCGGAGGGTGTCGAGGTCATGGAGCGCGAACTGGCGGGCACCCCGGTGACGGTCGTGACGGCCTCGGTCGACGAGCGCCTGAACGAGCACGGCTACATCGTCCCGGGCCTCGGCGACGCGGGCGACCGCCTGTACGGGGCGGCCGAGTAAGACCGAGCAGGCCTCGGTCGACACCTGATCAACACCCGACTCCCGTACGGCTCTTACCTGCCGTACGGGAGTTTTCGTACGACCTCTCCTACGGCCGTTCCCCTACGGCCATTCGCGTACGGCCGTTCCCCTACGGCTACGAGCAGCTCTTCGGTGTCGAGGCGGGCGTCGGCTCGGGTCCGGCCAGTGCGGCCAGGGCCTTGTCGGCGGCCGCCTTCGCCGTGAGGTTCTTGAAGGCGGTGCCGATGACGAGGTCGACCGCGGTGCCCTTGCGGGTGGCCTCGGTGCGGCGCTCGGCGCCGGTGAGCTGGGTGGCGAGGACGGGCAGCGAGGTGTCGAGGGCGGAGGAGGGACCGAGCAGGACGCCGGTGCCCTTGACCTTCTTGTCCCACTGCGCGGACGCGTTGCCCACGTCACCGATCTTGAAGCCGCGCTTCTTCAGCTCGTCGGCGGTCGACTTGGCGAGGCCGCTGCGGGCCGTGGCGTTGTAGACGTTCACGGTGATCTGGGCCGGCTTCGGCACGGCGGCGTCCGTGCTCGTGCCGGCCGAGGGGCTGGCCTTGGTCGCGCAGGCGGCCTTGGGACCGGCCGCCGCGGCCTGCTTGCCGCCACCGGTGAAGACGTCGATGAGCTGCAACGTGCCCCACCCGCCCACACCCAGTACGGCGACGGACGCGACCACCATGAGGACGAGCCTCCCGCGGCGCCGCGAACGGCGCATGCGCGGGAATTTGTCCCCCGTGATCCGGTACTGGCCGCCCATGCCTGGGGGAGTCAGCATGCTCATGAGCGCAGCGTAGTGCGCCCGGGCGACGATGCCTACTAGATGATCATTCGACAGCGCCGAGACCAACCCGAAAGGGTCAACGCCGGACGGATCCGAGGCTCGTCCGGCTCGGGTCGGGGGCTCGGTTCAGCCCGGTCCGGGGCTCAGTCCAGCTCCAGGACGCGCGCGTGGAGCACCTGGCGCTGCTGCAGCGCGGCGCGGACCGCGCGGTGCAGGCCGTCCTCCAGGTACAGGTCGCCCTGCCACTTCACGACGTGCGCGAAGAGGTCGCCGTAGAAGGTCGAGTCCTCGGCGAGGAGGGTCTCCAGGTCGAGCTGGCCCTTGGTCGTCACGAGCTGATCGAGGCGGACCGGGCGCGGCGCGACATCCGCCCACTGCCGGGTGCTCTCCCGGCCGTGGTCGGGGTACGGCCGGCCGTTTCCGATGCGCTTGAAGATCACACGGAAAGCCTACCGGTCATGACGTTCCGGGCGCAGCCATGGAGACGGAGTGCGACGCTGGAAAAGATGCCGCAAAGCCGGGCAAAAAGGGAACAGGGGCCTGATATGAGTGACAGCGAGACGATCGCCGCCGGGTACGCCTTCACAGGACCTGCACTCGACCTGGGCGCCCTGCTGTGGGACGGGGCCTGTCTGCCCGACGCGCAGATCCGCATCCCCCTCCCGATGCTCAACCGCCACGGCCTGGTCGCGGGCGCCACCGGCACCGGCAAGACCAAGACCCTCCAGCTCATCGCCGAGCAGCTCTCGGCACAGGGCGTGCCCGTGTTCCTCGCGGATGTGAAGGGCGATGTGTCGGGCATCTCGGCGCCGGGAGCGGCGAACGACAAGGTCGCGGGCAGAGCGGCGGAGGTGAAGCAGCAGTGGACGGCGACCGGCTTCCCGGCGGAGTTCTACGCCCTCGGCGGCATCGGCCACGGCATCCCGGTCCGGGCCACGATCACCGGGTTCGGCCCGGTGCTGCTCTCCAAGGTCCTGCAGCTCAACCAGACCCAGGAGCAGTCCCTCGGCCTGATCTTCCACTACGCCGACACCAAGGGCCTGGAGCTGATCGACCTCAAGGACCTGCGGGCGGTCGTCACCTTCCTCACCTCCGACGAGGGCAAGACGGAACTGAAGAACATCGGCGGCCTGTCCACCGCCACGGCCGGCGTGATCCTGCGCTCCCTCACCGCCTTCGAGGCGCAGGGCATGGCCGACTTCTTCGGTGAGCCAGACTTCGACACGAGCGAGCTGCTGCGCACGGCGTCGGACGGCCGGGGCATGGTCTCCGTCCTCGAACTCCCCGCCGTACAGGACAAACCGCAGCTCTTCTCGACCTTCCTGATGTGGATGCTGGCCGACCTCTTCCACGACCTCCCGGAGGTCGGCGACGCCGACAAACCGAAGCTCGTCTTCTTCTTCGACGAGGCGCATCTGCTCTTCAACGACGCCTCCAAGGCCTTCCTGGACTCCATCACGCAGACCGTCCGCCTCATTCGCTCGAAAGGGGTCGGCGTCTTCTTCGTGACGCAGACCCCGAAGGACGTACCCGGCGACGTCCTGGCCCAGCTCGGCAACCGCGTCCAGCACGCGCTGCGCGCCTTCACCCCCGACGACCAGAAGGCCCTGAAGGCAACGGTGAAAACCTTCCCGAACTCCTCCTACGACCTGGAGGAGATCCTGACGGGCCTGGGCACCGGCGAAGCCGTCGTCACGGTCCTGAGCGAGAACGGCGCCCCGACCCCGGTCGCGGTGACCCGCCTCCGCGCCCCCGAGTCCCTCATGGGCCCGATCGACGCGGCGACCCTCGACGCGGCGGTCAAGTCCTCCTCCCTCTACGGCCGTTACGCACAGGCTGTGGACCGCGAGTCGGCGTACGAGAAGTTGACGTCCCGCCCGCAGGAGGTACAGGAGACACCGAAGACGGCTGCCAAGTCGGCTCCGAAGTCGGCCAAGGAGGACGAGTCGATGGTCCAACAGGTCGTCGGCAGCGGCATGTTCAAGTCCCTGGCGCGTTCGGTCGGCACCCAGATCGGCCGCGAGATCACCCGGTCCCTGTTCGGCACGGCCCGGCGGAAGCGCTAGCCACCACCGGGCCGTGCTGCCTACGGCGGGTCAGCGCGCCCGTTCCTCCGGGGGCCGCTGCGGCTCGGGTCGGCGGACTTCCGGCTTGGGCGCGTTGCGGACGGCCTCCGCGCGCAACAGGGCGCGCAGGACCGCGTACGGGTCGATGGGCATGGCTGTGTTCCTAGCGTCGCGGTGACGGTTGACCTGGGGACGGTCGGTCCGTCAGCAGCGCAGGACGACTGTGCGCAGAGCGCGGAGGGTGTACGGCGGCCGGGGCGGCGCGGGGAGGGAGCGGCTCTGGGGACCGGGGGACGCCGGGCTCGGGGCGGGCGCGGGTCGTAGAGGCGCGGTGGGCCGGTGGACGGTGAGGGAGACGGGCCGTAGGGCAGCCGCCGTATCGAGGACGTCGTACTCGATGGTCGTCTCTGCGGACGACGACGCGACCGGCATCGCGCGCACCTCGGCATGCGTGCCGGGCACCAGCAGGGCGAGCAGCAGCACGAGCGCCCGCAGCCGGGCGCGGCTGCGGGGGAGGCTTCGTGCGGGGCTCACCCCGCTCACCCTCGTGCTCATGGAAGGTCATCTCCCAGCGGCCGTACGGCGTTCATCGCGGCGGGCGCGTAAACCGCCCGCACGGCCCAACGAGCCTCACAGGGCCTGGGGCACCTGCTTGGCGTGGCTCCTCATCCGGACGGCGGTGACGATCTCGACGACGCCGACCGCGACCAGCCAGATGCCGCAGACGAGGGTGAGGACGGCGACCGAGCGGAAGGGCGAGTCGATCAGCACGATGCCGGCGATGAAGGTGACGATCCCGAGGAAGATCTGCCAGCCGCGGGCGGGCATGGTCTGGTCGTGGATGGCGGCCAGGGTCTGGGTGATGCCCCGGATCAGCCAGCCGATGCCGATCCACAGGGCGAGCAGCAGGATCGACTGCATCGGGCCGCGGAAACAGAACAGGCCCAGCACGATCGACAGCGCGCCGCTGATGAACGCCAGCACGCGCAGCGAGGTCGCCCGGTGGGTGCCGAAGGCGGCGACCAGCTGGAAGACGCCGCTGATCAGGAGGTAGACGCCGAAGAGGATCCCGGCCGCGAAGAGGGACGCGCCCGGCCACACCAGGACCAGGACGCCGAGGATCAGGGACGCGACGCCGGTGAGCAGGACGACCTGCCAGGCGGCTTTGGAGAGGGCGAAGAGGGGCCCCTCGAGTTCCTGCTCGTCATGTGGGGGCCGCGGGGCGCGTGGTGCGTGGGCGCGGCGGTCGTCGAACTCCGGGCCCAAGGGGCCGCTCGGTGCCTCGGTCATGGTCCATGCTTTGACCGGGCGCGGACGGCCCGCCACCGGGGCGGGCCACCTGGCTGACGGGGTTACTTCCCGCCCGTGGCCTTCGCCGCCTTGGCCGCGGCCTTCATCTCCTGCTTGTGGGCGCGGACCTTGGCCAGCGACTCGGGCCCGGTGATGTCGGCGACGGACCGGAAGGACTTCGTCTCGCCGTAGGCACCGGCGGCCTCCCGCCAGCCCTTGGGCGTCACGCCCAGCTGCTTGCCGAGCAGGGCGAGAAAGATCCGCGCCTTCTGCTTCCCGAACCCGGGCAGCTCCTCAAGCCGCTTGAGCAGCTCGGCCCCCGTGCCGACGCCCTCCCAGACGGCGCTCGCGTCCCCGTCGTAGTGCTCGACGAGGTACTGGCACAACTGCTGGATCCGCTTGGCCATGGACCCCGGGTAGCGGTGCACGGCCGGCTTCTCGGAGAGCAGCGCGGCGAAGGCCTCGGGGTCGCGGGCCGCGATGTCGTGCGCGTCCAGATCGGCGGCCCCGAGCCGGTCGGCGATCGTCCGCGGCCCCTTGAACGCCCACTCCATCGGCACCTGCTGATCGAGCAGCATCCCGACCAGCGCGGCGAGCGGGGAACGGCCGAGGAGTTCGTCGGCGGCGGGGTCCTGGGCGAGGTGAAGGGTGACGTCCATGACCCCGATGATGCCTCCGCGCGGGTCAGAGCTCCACGTGAGGACTGGCGAACACCGCGCCGAAGTAGCCCTTCACGCCGTACACGGTGATGCCGGCGCTCTTGCCGCAGATGTTGGCCGAACCGTTGGGCACGGGGCCGGAGGCCGAGCCGCGGGCGACCCAGACGCAGCCGTCGCTGTTCTCGGTGGGCGCGCCGACGACCGTCTCGGCCTTGCCGTCCTTGTTCAGGTCGGCGAGGTGGACGGCCGCGCCGAACTGGTCCCCGGTCTCGACCGCACCGGGCACGCCCGCCGTGTCCTGGGTGTATCCGGCGGCCTTGGCGGTCGTCAGGCCGGAGGCGGAGCCGCGCAGCAGGACCGCGGTGCCGGCCGTCTTGTGCGTGCCGACGGCTTCACCGGGGGCGCCGACGAGGACATCGGCGTACTTGTCGCCGTCGACGTTCCCGATGCTGATCGACTGGCCGAACATGTCCCCGTTCTCGGCGGCACCGGGCACGCCTGCGGTGTCCTGCTGGTAGACCTTCGGCTTCTGGTCGGCGGTGATGCCCTGCGCGCTGCCGTAGAGGACCTGGATCTCGCCGCCCCGCCGGGCCCAGCCGGCCGGGCCGCCGGACATGGAGTCGTCCGTCGAGATGCCGGTGACGAGGTCGCCGTAGCCGTCGCCGTTGAGGTCGCCGATCGCGCCCGCGTGGCCGTCGGCGTAGGGGAGTTCGACGCGGCCACTCTGTTCCGTGATGACGTACACCGGCCCGCGGAGGTCGCCGTCCGTGGGGCCGGGCAGCCAGAACTGCTCGGCCTTCCCGTCGCCGTCGACATCGCCCATCACGACGCCACGGGTCGCGCCGAAGTCCGAACCCCGGTCGTCGTAGGTGCCCTTTCCGGCGCGGGTGAACGGGCCGCGGTAGGTCGCGCCCTCGCAGTCCGAGCCGACGGCCGCGTCCGGTACGCCGTCGCCGTCCACGTCGCCCGTGGCCAGGGACATGCCGAAGCGGCAGTACGTCCTGCCGTCCCCGAAGCCGGTCGGCGGGGCGATGCTCGCGCCGCCCTTCAGACCGCTCGGGCCGCCCCACACGACGGTCACGGTGCCCCGGGCCGGCTTGCCGCTCACGCCCTCGTACGGGGCGCCGACGATCAGGTCCGCGTACCCGTCCCGGTCGAGGTCGGCGCTGGTCACCGTGGTGCCGAAGCGGTCGTACTCCTCGGGGTCGCCGGGGATTCCCGTCGTCGCCTGGGTGATGACCGTGCGCCGCGTGGCACTGACCGTCGACGCCGAGCCGTACAGCACGACGACCGAACCGGCCGCCTCCACCGTGCCGTTGGCGGCATCCGGCGCCCCGACCGCCAGGTCCCGGTACCCGTCCCCGTTGAAGTCGTCCTGCACGGCGGCCGTGTTGGCCCCCTTGTAGGGCGCGGCGGCCGACGACGACACCGGGGTGAGCGGGACGGCGACGACGGCGGTGAGCACGACGGCCGCGGCAACTGCCTTGCGCAACGGGGGCACTCCTCGGTTAACGAAGAAACAAGAGAAACAGGTGTCCCCATGGACACCCGAAGCGCTCGGATGGTTGTACGCCCCGCCGCTATGGCCGCCAGTACCCCAGCGCGTGCACCCGCTCCCGCCGAACCCCCAACTCCCTGCGTACGTACGACGACAGCCCCGAGTCGTAGCCGTGTCGGAGGTGATCCAGACGTAGGGGTCGGGGGTGGCCTTCAGGAGGTCGGGGAGTTCCGCGCGTACCCGCTCGGCGAGTTGGCCCCTGGAGAGCCGGCGGACCTCGTGCAGTGGCGGGTCGGTGCGGAACGGCAGGCCCTCGGTCCCGCCCTCGAACCAGATCGTCGCCGGAACCGTCGAACCCACCGTCCCCAGCAGGGAGTTGATGGCCGGCAGCGACGCCGGGTCGCCGATCACGAAGAGGTGGGACGGGTCGGGGTCGGAACGGTCGAAGCCCGTGCCCTGGACCGTCGCCTCGATCGTGTCACCGGGCTTCGCGGCCCGCGCCCAGTCGCTCGCACACCCCTCGTGCAGGGCGAATTCGAGGCCGAAGGTGCCGGCCGCCGGGTCCGGGTGGACCAGGGTGTACGCCCGCTGGTGCGGCCTGCCGGCGTTGTCGAACCAGAGGCGGACCCACATCGTCGGGTGGACGCCGGTCGCCGCGAGCATGCCACCGTCGGTGAGGCGGAGGCGGAGGCGGCGGTAGTGCGGGGTGACGTCCTCGGCCCTGCCCGAAGGTCGTCCTGCCGGAGATCGACATCCCGGACGTCTTCCTGCCCGAAAAGCACGCTCAACTGGCGTTTCTCCCTCGCGAGGTGGCCTTCCCGTAGCCTGCCGGGGTGACCCCAGAAGACCTCGTCGCCCACTACGACCTGGAGCCGATCCCCCGCGAGGGCGGCCTGTTCCGCCGTACCTGGGCGGGCCCGGAACGGCCTGACGGACGCCCGGAGGGCACCGCGATCGTCGCCCTGCTCACAGCGGACGACTTCTCCGCGCTGCACCGCCTCCCCGCCGACGAGGTCTGGCACTTCTACCTCGGCGACCCGCTGGAACTCCTGCTCCTCGCCCCGGACGGCACGTCGAGCACGGCCGTCCTCGGGCCGGACCTGCGGCACGGTCAGCACCTCCAGTTCACCGTGCCCGGCGGTACCTGGATGGGGGCGCGGGTGGTGACGGGCGGCGCGTGGACGTTCTTCGGCTGCACGATGGCACCCGGCTTCACCTACGGCGGTTACGAGCACGGCGACGCGGGCGAGTTGACCGCCCGCTACGCCCGCTCCCCGTCCGAGGCCGCCCGCATCACCGGGCTGTGCCGCCCGTGAGCGGCCTGCTGGAGGGCCAGTTCGCCCTGGTCACGGGCGCGAGCGGCGGCATCGGCCGGGGGATCGCGCTGCGGTTCGCGGAGGAGGGGGCGGCGGGGGTCGTGGTCCACTGCCGTGCGGCGGTGGAGGCGGCCAGCCAAGTCGCCTCCCACGTACGGGAGTTGGGCGCCCGGGCCGTCGTACTGCAAGCCGATCTGACCGACGAGGACGCCTGCCGCGGACTGGTCCGCGAGGCGGCCGAGTGGGCCGACGGACGGCTGACCGCGCTGGTCAACAACGCGGGCGTACAGCCGACGCAACCCCTGGCGGGCATGACGGCGGCGGACTGGCGGTCGGTCGTCGACACCAACCTGACCAGCGTGTTCGCCTGCACGCAGGCGGCGGCCGAGGTGATGCGCGAGCACAGTGGCGGGGGCACGGTGACGCATATCGCGTCCATCGAGGCGAGCGCCCCCGCCACCCTCCACGCGCACTACTCCGCCTCCAAGGCCGCCGTCGTCATGCACGCGCGGTCGGCCGCCCTGGAGTACGGCCGGTACGGCATCCGCGTCAACACGGTCTCGCCCGGTCTGATCGACCGGGAGGGGTTGGAGGAGGCCTGGCCGGACGGGGTGCGGCGGTGGCGGGAGGCGGCGCCGACGGGGAGGCTGGGGCGGCCGGAGGATGTCGGGGACGCGTGCGTGTTCCTGGCCTCGCGCCTCGCCTCCTGGATCACCGGGCACGACCTGGTCGTGGACGGTGGAGTGACGGCGCGCCCCACATGGTGAGCGAGAGGTGTGGTTCCTCCGTACATAACCGGAGGCCTGCAAGTCCAAAAGACGGAAGAGTTCCGAAGACGGAGAAGTGACGTGAGCCGACGACGGAATGAGCGTGACCAGAGGCGCCGGGGCCCTGGACCCCGGGGATTTCACCGGGTGTTGCTGCTGGGCCCCCTGCTGGTCCTGTTCCTCCTCGGCACCGCGGGCACCGCGTCCGCGCACGCCGCCCTCGAATCCACCGACCCCGCCGACGGCAGCGTCCTCAAGTCCGCCCCCCGCACCGTCACCCTCACCTTCTCCGAGTCCGTCGCCCTCCTCGACGACTCCTTCCGCGTCTACGACCCCGACAACCGGCGGGTGAAGACGAGTTCCGCCCACCATGCGAAGGACGCCGGTGACACGGCGAGCGTCACCCTCCCGGCCGAACTCGGCACCGGCACCTTCACGGTCGCCTGGCGCGTGGTCTCGGCCGACAGCCACCCGGTCTCGGGCGCCTTCACCTTCTCCATAGGCAAGCCCTCCGCCACGACCACCCCGATCAACACGGCCCCGACCGAGAACCCGCTGACGGGCAGCCTGTACGACATCGCCCGCTACTTCGCCTACATCGCCGCGGCCCTCCTCATCGGCACCGCCACCTTCGTCGCCCTCTGCCGCCCCCCGAACCCGTCCGTCCTCAACAAGCCGACCCTGATGGGCTGGTGGACCCTGCTGGCGGCCACCGTCGCGCTCCTGATCCTCCGGTCCCCCTACGAAGCGGGCACCGGCCTGGCCACGGCCTTCGAACCCTCCGCGATCCCGAAGACCCTGACGAGCCGCCCCGGCCTGGCACTTGCGGCCCGGCTCCTCCTCCTCGCCGCAACAGCCGCCTTTCTCCTACGACTTCGGGGGCGGGAGCGGTTCGGGCGGGTGGCCCTGGGGACGGGTGCCGCCCTGGCGGTCGGGCTGGCGCTGACCTGGGCGTCGGCGGAACACGCGTCCGCCGGGATCCAGGTGCCGGTGGCGATGACGTCGGCGGTCCTGCATCTGCTCGCGATGTCGGTGTGGCTGGGCGGCCTGACGGCCCTGCTCACCGTCCTCTACCGCTCGCCGCGCCTCGACGCGGCCCCGGTGGCCCGTTTCTCCCGACTCGCCTTCGCCTCGGTGACCGTGCTCGTCGTCACCGGCGTCTACCAGTCCTGGCGCGGCCTCGGCTCCTGGAACGCCCTGACCGGGACGTCGTACGGCTGCATCCTGCTCGTGAAGCTCGGCGCGGTGACGCTGCTGCTCGCGGTGGCGGGGTGGTCGCGGCAGTGGACGGGGCGGATGGTGGGGGCGGAAGTGCGGCTCCGGGTGCCGGAGTTGGTGCGGGCGGGCGCGTACGGAGCGGTGGTTCCGGAGGGGGCTTCGGAGGAGCCTTCGGGAGGTACGGGTACGGGCGAGGGCGTCTCGAATCGCGGTGACGGTTCCAAGGACGGTGGCGACGGTGGTTCTCAGGACCGGGGTGACGGTCCCCAGGACCGGTACCGGCGCGGCCTGCGCCGCTCGGTGCTCTTCGAAGTCGCCGTCGGTGTCACGGTGTTGGTGATCACCACCCTCCTGACCAACACCCTCCCGGGCCGGGCGGCGGCGGAGGCGCAGCAGACGGCGACACCGGCCGGCATACCGGCGGCCTCCGTCACCACCGTCCCCTTCGCCGTCGGCAACGCGAGCGGCAAGGTACAGATCACCCTCGACCCCGGACGCGTAGGCGAGAACTCGGTCGAGGCGGTCGTCTACGGCCCCGACGGCGGTTTCGCCACCGTCCCCGAACTCCGGCTCTCCTTCACCCTCCCGGCCCAGAAGATCGGCCCCCTCGACGCCAACGTCAAGGACGAGGGCGGCTATTGGGGGACCAACACCCTCAACCTGCCGATACCCGGGACCTGGACGATGAAGGTGACGGTCAGGACGTCCGACGTGGACCAGGTGAGTGTGTCGCGGCAGGTGCGGATCGTGCGGTAGCCGGGGTTCCCGGTCGGTCACGTCGGCTGTTTGCTGGCCCGCCACTCCAGTGCCTGGGGTTCCTCGGTGAACTCGATCAGGTGCTGGCCGGTGAACGGCCGTAGCGCGTCCCGTACTTCGGTCGGGGTGGCGTAGAAGAACTCCTTGCGGCTGTTCACCTGGTTCACCCGGCGTGGAGCGAACTGCCGGTGGAGTTCCGATTCCAGTCCGACCGCGTCCTTGCTGAAGATCAACGCGTGGACGTCGAAGCGGAAGGGCACCGCGGCGCCGCTCAACTCGTAGATCCGGTCCAGGGGTTCGAGCCTGCGGGTCATGCCGATCTTCACGACACGGTCGCCGAAGGCGCCGACGTTCGAGATGACGTAGACATAGCCGGTGCGGATGTTCGCCGCGCGGGTTTTGAGCTGATCCGCTACGTGCTCACCCCGGATCTCCCCGTCGTGACTGTTCTGTGACTGTCCGTAAGGCCGAGCCGCTCCGCCCAGGCCGCTATCGCGGCCGCGATCAACTCGGGCTGGTCTTCCGGCGTGTGGTGGCCGGCCACTGCGTCGGAGTGCTCGATCTCCAGGGCCGCGATGTGCGCCGCACACCAGGCGATGATGTCCGAGCTCATCATCGTCCCCGCGCCGGGCGCGAACGTGAGCAGCAGCTTGGGTACGTCCGGGCTGGCCTCCAGCCACCGGTCGTAGGCCTCGATCCTGGTCACGACGTCGGCGGGTTCGCCGCCCAGCGGCATCGAGCGCGGCCAGCGCAGGAGGGGCCGTCGGCTCTCCCGGGTCGGGTACGGCCTGCGGTAGACGGCGAGGTCGGCCGGTGGGAGCGGGGTCGCGGAGGCGGCGGGCAGTGCCTGTTCGATGAAGGCGTTCTCGTCGAGGATCATGGCCTCGCCGACGCCCTCCGCCCTGATCGCCCGGAACAACTCCCGGCCGCCTTCGGGGAATTCGTCCCAGCTCATCGGCTTGACGATGGTCTCGGTGAACGCGATGCCGCGCACCCGGTCCGGGTGGCGCGCGGCCCGGTCGAAGGCCAGGGCGCCACCCCAGTCGTGCCCGACCAGCACCACGTCCCGCAGTCCGAGCGCGTCGAACCAGGCGTCCAGGTAGCGGGCGTGGTCGGCGAAGGAGTACTCGATGTCCGGCTTGCCCGAGTCGCCCATGCCGATGAGGTCGGGCGCCAGCAGTCGCCCGGAGCCCACGCCCGGCATGACGTTCCGCCACAGGTACGACGAGGTCGGGTTGCCGTGCAGGAACACGATCGGCACGCCGGTGCCCGACTCCCGGTGGGCCATGGTCGAGTCGAGGACGCGGGTCGAGTGGACGTCGGCGGTCACCGGAACGCCACCACGTTCCGCTCGGCCCAGGCCGCGAACGCACCCGGCGCCCGCCCCAGCACCCGCTCGACGTCGGGACTCACGCGCCGCTCCTCGGCGGTCGGTTCGCCGAGCAGCGCCAACGTGCCCTCGACCACGGGCAGCGGCATGAACCGTGCCATCAACTCGTGGGCCTCCGCGCGGGTCTGCTCCGTGAACGTCACCGGCTCCCCGAGCGCGGTCGCTATCGCCGCCGTCCGCGCGCGGGGTGTCGTCGGCGCGGGGCCGGTGAGGGTGTAGGTCGCGCCCGCGTGCGTGTCGTCGCGTAGGACGGCGGCGGCCACCGCGGCCACGTCGTCGGGGTCCACGAACGGCAGCCCCACATCACCGAAGGGCGCCGCAGCCGTGCGCCGCGCACGGATCGACTCGGCCCACGCGAACGCGTTGCTGTCCAGCCCGCCCGACCGCAGGATCGTCCAGTCGAGCCCCGACTCCCGTACGGCCGCCTCGAATTGACGCGGATGCGCGTACGCCTCCGGGCGGGTCCCGGCCCCCTGTGAGGACAGCAGCACCACCTTGCGGACACCGGCGGACTTGGCCACGTCCAGAATGTCGTACGGCCGCTCTCCCGCCACCAGCAGGAACAGCGCCTGGGCCCCCTCGAACGCGCCCCGCAGTCCGTCCGGTTCGGCCAGGTCACCGGCCAACGCCCGTACTCCCGGCGGCACATCGGCGTCGCTGATGTGCCGGGCGACGGCCGTCACCGACACCTGCCCCTCGGCTTCGCCGAGCAGGCGTACCAGCGTCCGCCCCACGTTCCCGGTCGCACCCGTCACCACGATCATGTCGGTCTCCCCAGCCCCTGAGTGATGAGTTAGTTGGCTGACTAACTCCGTTGGGGAAGACGCTAGCACGGACCGTCCACTGATTGTCTATAGTTAGTGAGGTGACTGACTCAAAAGGATCCCGTGCCGCCCGGTCCGCCGCTGTGGGCAAACGGCAGCGTCTGACGACCGCCACCGCCCGGGTCCTGCACGAGCAGGGCGTGGAGCGCACGACCATCGCCGACATCGCCCGCGCCGCCGACGTCCCGACGGGCAACGTCTACTACTACTTCAAGACCAAGGACGAGCTGATCGAGGCGGCCCTCTCCGAGCACACCGGTTTCCTGGAGACCCTGACCGCCCGGCTCGACCAGCTCCCCGACCCGCGCGAACGCCTCAAGGCCCTCATCGGCGGCTGGGTCGACCAGCGCGACATGGCGGCCCGCCACGGCTGCCCCATGGGCACCCTCGCCGTAGAGCTGGACAAGCGTGAGGAAGGCGGCCTCGATCTCGCCGCCGGCCGGGTCATACGGCGGCTGCTGGACTGGGTGGCGGAGCAGTACCGGCAGCTCGGCGCGGCCGACCCCGAGGGCCTCGCCGTGACCCTGATCGGCGCCTACCAGGGCATGTCCCTGCTCTCCAACGCCCTGCGCGACCCGGAGATCATGACGCGCGAAGGGGCCCGGCTGATACGGGAGTTGGACGACCTGGTCGTGGCCGGCTGAGGGAGGCCCTCAGCGCTGACCCCGGATGCGTTGCGCGACCTCGCTGTTCTCGGTCTCCCACCAGGGGCGTACGAGGTCGGGCCCTTCAGTTGAAGTCCCCGTTGCAGTGCCTGTCGAGGTCTCCGCGGGCGTCGCCCGGACCACTTCCAGTTCCGTGTCCAGTCGCCGGTCCAGCGCGACCGTCTCGGCGCGTTCGGTGCGGGCCCACTGGACCAGGATCGCGAGGAGGAAGGGGAGGGCGACCAGTTCGGCGATGCTGACCATCGCGCCGCCGCCGAGCTGTTGGTCGTGCTGGACGTCGGGGGCCCAGGACGGGGAGTGGCTCAGGTACCAGGCCCCGGCGATGAGCGTGCCGTGGGTCATCACCACGATGCCGGGTACCGCGTCGATGATCCCGTCGACGAACACCAGCCCCGCCCGCACCGGATGCGTGCACCAGGCGGGCAGCGCCTCCTCGCGGGTGAGCACGGGCAGGACGAACAGGCTCCCGGCGAGCAGCAGATGGAGATACATCAGCTGGTGCAGCCAGTTGTGGGCCAGGGCCGTTTCGAAGTACGGCGTGAAGTAGATCGTCAGTTCTGTCGCCAGGACCAGGGCCGTGCTGACCAGGGGGAAGGTGAGCAGCCGGAACAGCCGGCCGGTCATCGCCCCCTGCGCGCGGGCGGCGGCGCGGTCGGGCAGGGCGCGCAGGGCCAGCCGTAGCGGATCGCCCAGGGCCAGGCCGAGCGGGGCGATCAGGTCGAGGAGGACGTTCTGGACGGCGGCCGGCCAGAACAGCACGCGGTCGTACACGGCGAGCGCGGACATCGTGGCGACCACGAGCGTGCCGAGGCCGAGCAGCGCGAACGCGACGGTCCGCGCCACCGGCCACGCCTCGCCCCGGCGCCTCAGGCGCAGGACGCCCCAGCCGTACAGGCCGCCGAGGAGCACGACGACCAGCAGCGCGGGGACGTCCGCCTGCCACGAGGAGAACAGCCGTGCCACGGTGAGCTGCGGCGGGGTCTCCATCGTGATCTACCTCCACGGCCGGTCGGCCGGTTCCGCCGGTTCTGTCGGATCTGCCGCAGCACTCTATGCCTCGGAGTGCCGCGGCGAAGACCCGCCCCCGCGCGCCCGTGTCCCTACGGCGACTGCCGCATGATCCAGTCCCGGATGCCGGGGATCGTGTAGGCGACCTGCCAGGTGGCCATGTGCGCACTGGTCGTCGAGCCGGTCGGTACGACCGTGCCGGTCTTGAAGGCGGAGAAGTTCACCGGGGTCCGCTGGGCCTTCATGGCGCGGACGTCCGCCGCGAACTCGGCGGCCGTGGACTGGCCGTCCCACAGCGCGGTGCTGACCTTCGTGCCCTGGTCCTGGATGACCTCGGTGATGGCCTGCTCGCCGGGGTAGGCCTTGGTGTCGTCCGCGGAGACGAGGATCCACAGGTCCTTCTTCGCCAGCGGTACGGCCTGGGCCTCCGGCCACTGCCCGGCGACGATGAACGCCGCCGCGAACAGGTCGGGGTACTTGATGTTCAGGCCGAGGGACATCATCGCGCCCATCGACTGACCGGTCGTGTAGCGGCGGCTGCGGTCGATGCTGTACTGCTGCGAGACGGACTCGACGAGGTTGGCGGTGGCGTCGAAGAGGGTCGACGGCAGGTAGGTGTCGTCGATCACGACCGAGCCGTACTCGGGGGCGAGCACGAAGGCCTCGTGCCGGGCCTGGTCCTCCGGGCTCGCCCAGCACACCGCGCGAGCGCGTGATCGTGCAGGTTGGCCCCGGCCCCCGGCACATCGGCGACCACACCGACCCCCAGCGCACGCAGTTCGTCGGCCGGCCCGGTCCCGCCGAGCAGCAGGAGCTGGGCGGAGCCGATGGTGCCGCAGGACAGGACGACATCACCCGCGCACCGTACGGCGGTGAGCCGACCGCCCTCGATGATCTCGACCCCGCGTGCGCGTCCGCCCTCGACGAGCACCGGGGCGGCCCGTGCCCCCGTCAGCTCGGTCAACAGCGGGCTGTCCAGCACGGGCCGTGTGCGCGGGCGTCGTCACGACGGACACCCGCACCGGACCGACCCGCGCGATCCTCAACTCCGCGTGGAATTCGGGCCCTTCACGCGGCACGATCTCCACTCGGCGTCGTGATCGAGGACATGGGCCTCTTCCTCCCCGGACTCCCCGAACCTCGCACTCCCGAACCCCGAACTCCCCGAAGTCCCCGAATCGGGCCCGAGGCGTGTAAATCAGGCGCTCGCCCCTGTCTCCGTCGTACAGCTATGAAGGTGCGCGCAGCGCGTCCACCGGTTCCATGCGGGCGGCGCGCAGCGACGGATAGAGCCCCGCGAGGAGTCCGACGAGGGCGCCGGCGAGCGTGGCGCCGAGCGCGAGCCGCAGATCCAGCACCGGCGTCCACTCCTTGAACACGGCGACGCAGACCACGACCGCGATGCCCAGGGCCGCGCCGACAACTCCCCCCAGCAGTCCGATGGTTGTCGACTCCAGCAGGAACTGTCCGGCCACCTGCCGCCGCGACGCACCCAGGGAACGCCGTAGCCCGATCTCCCCGACCCGTTCCATCACCGTCACCAGGGTCACGTTGGCGATGCCGATCGCGCCGACCACGAGCGAGACGAGGCCGAGGACGAGGAAGAGGCTGTTGGCGTCGTTCTGGACGCCGGCGCGGGCCTTGGAGAGGTCGGGTGGTGCCACGACGGCGAGCGAGTCCTGGTGCCCGGGCGCGAGCGCGATCGGCGCCTGTCGCGCGACCTGCTTGGCCGCGCCCAGCGCGGTGTTGACCAGGACGCGGGTGATGTCCCGCAGCCCGAGGCGGTCGGCCGCGGTGGTGGGCGGCACCATCACGGCGGTGGACAGCCGCTCCTCGCGCCGGATCCCGCCAAGGATGCCGATGACGGTGTACGACTGCCCCCGGAAGAAGACCGCCGGTGCGTCCTCCACCCGCTTGATGCCGAGGAGTTGGGCCGCCTGGTCGCCGAGCACCACCACGTGGTCGCGCCGGGCGATGTCCCCGGCGTCGTAGAACCGTCCCGCGGTCATCGCACCGTGCACGGCGGCCGGCAGCCCCGCCGAGGCGGCGACCACGGCGAGGGTCTGGCCGGACAGGTCGCCGGGCGCGGCCACGTCGTTGGCCCGCACCAGCACGCTGTCGGTCGCGTCGGAGTCGGCGAGCGCCGCCACCGACTCCACCCCCGCAAGCCGTCCTACGGCATCGGTCCCCGACCACGGCACCAACGGCCCGGCGTCCTCCGCACCGGGCAGCGGCTCCGGCACGGTCACGGTCACCGAGGTCGCGGTGAGCGCGTCGAAGCGGCCGACGATCTGGTTGCCCGCGGTGGACGCCACCCCGATGGTGATGACGAGCGTGGTGATGCCCAGGACCGTGCCGAGCGTGGTCAGCGCGGACCGCACCGGCCGGGCGAGCACCCCCGCGAGGGCCTCCGTCCACAGGTCCCGGGGGTCCATCCAGGGCCGCTCGACCTTGTTGCCCGTGGTGAGTGTCACCCGGCCTCCTCGGCCAGGCGCCCGTCGGTGATACGGACGCGGCGCCCCGCCCGGCGGCTGACCGCCTCGTCGTGGGTGATGACGACCAGGGTCATGCCCTGCGCGCACAGGTCGTCGAAGAGTTCCAGTACGGAGAGGGTGTTCTCGGTGTCCAGGTTGCCGGTCGGCTCGTCGCAGAGCAGCAGCGCCGGATCGCTGAGCAACGCCCGCGCGATGGCGACCCGTTGACGTTCACCGCCGGACAGCCGGTCGGGCCGGAAACCCACCCGGTGCCCCAACCCCACCTGCTCCAGCGCCTGATGGGCCCGCGCGAGCCGGCCTCCACGCCCACGTTCGGGACGCGGCCTGCGATATGCCTCGGCCAGCATCACGTTCTCGTCGACCGTCCGGTACGGCAACAGATGGAAGGACTGGAACACGAACCCGATCCGGCTCCCCCGCAACGAGGTTCGCTCAAGGTCGCCGAGCCCGGTGGTCTCCACCCCGTCCAGCAGATACGACCCCGCCGTGGGCCGGTCCAGCAGCCCGAGCGTGTTGAGCAGCGTGGATTTCCCGGAACCTGACGGCCCGACGATGGCCAGGTGTTCGCCGCGCCGTACGGTCAAGTGCACGTCGCGCAGGGCGTGTACGGGCGGGTCGGAGGGGAAAGTCCGCTCTACGCCGGTGAGTTGGATGACGCTGTCGACCACGGTATCGATCACTCGCCCACCACCACCCTCTCGCCGGCCTTCAACGTGCCCTCGGCGGGCTTGACTTCGACGATCCCGGCGGCGGAGAGCCCGACGGTGACATGGACGTCGGTCACGGTGTCGCCGTGCTCGACCTTGACCCGGGCCCGCCCGTCGGACGAGGTGTGGATCGCGGCCATCGGCACGGTCAGCACCTTGCCGTCCGAGGCGCCGACCTTGATGGTCACCTTCACGGCGGCCTCGGCCTCACCGGCGAGCGGACCGGGTTCCGGAACGGTGATCCGCACCTGGACCGCGGCGGTGGAGTCGGAGGTGGAGCCGGTGTCGGTGGTCGAGCCCGTGGTGGAGGGGGCCGTGGCGGAGGCGGCGGAGGAGTCGGTCCCACCCCCTATGACGTCCACCGTGCCCTTCGCCGACTTGCCGTCCGCCGTGGTCAGTTGGGCGGTCATGCCGTGGCGCAGGAGTTGGGCGTCGGTGCCGGGGACAGCCGCCTGCACCACCAGGTCGGAACTGGTCACCGTGCCGATCTGGGCGGACGGGGTGTCGCCCGTCTTCACGCTCACCTTGTCCAGCCGGGCGGGCAGCTTCGGCAGGAAGACGACCTCGCCGGCCGGGACCTTCGTACCGTAGGTGGCCTTGAGACTGCTGAGCGCGTCGTTCGCCAGGTCCAGTGCCTTCTGGGCGGACTTGACCTGGATCTCGTGGACCTGCTGGTCGGTGCTGGACTGGGGGCTGGGGCTGCTGGACGAACCAGCGTCGCCCGAACTTGCCTCACCGGCCCCGCTGTTGGTCGTCAGGAGTGCCTCCTGCGCGGCGGAGACGGCCTGTTCGAGCGAACCGAGCTGCTGCTGATCGGCGGGGCTCGGCTCCTGGGCGTCGTACCCCTTGCTCTTGTACCAGCCGTCGACGGCGGCGGCCGTCCCCTGCCCGTACGTCCCGCTGGTGGCACCGGGGTCGAACCCGAGCCGTTTCAGGGCTTTCTGAAGCTGTGTCACATCGTCGCCCGAAGTGCCGGGTCCCAGAGCGCGGTACATCGGCACGGAACCGCCCAGCGCGAACACCGGACGGCCGTTGACCGTCATCAGGACGTCGCCCTCCTTGATCTTCGTACCGGCGACCGGCGCCTTGGTGACCCGCTGCTCGGCGCCCTCGCCGCCGTCCGTCCCCGAGGACGTCCCGCTGCCGACCGGCCCGGCCAGCGACAACGGCCGCGGCGAGGCGAACTCGACCGACCCGGTCGCCACCACACTCGCGGTGAGCGACTGCCGTACGACCGCCACCGTCACCGGACCGGCCTTCGGTGCCTGGTGCGAGGCGGCGGCGTCCGCGGGCGACTGCACCTGCGTCCCGGCGAACCACCCACCTGCCCCAACCAGCACGACCGCCGAGACAACAACCCCAAGTCGCCTACGACCGCTGCCGATTCGGCTGCTGATCCGGCGCGGGCCCTCTCCCTCCGGGTGGCTCATCCGTTCTCCCCGTAGTAGGGCTTGGTCTTCTCCTTGGGGAAGTACGCGGCGCGGAACTTCTTGCCGCACTCCAGGTCCTTCAGGGCGATGCCGATGTCCTTGTTGAGGAGGGGCAGCGCGTCGTCCTTGCTCAACGACATGAAGTTCTCCGGCAGTTGGCGGGAGATGTCGAGGCGGACCATGTCGACCATGCCGGTCGGCTGGGTGGTGCCGACCGAGATGCCCTGACCGGTCAGGCAGGTCGCGAACTGCTGGGCGAGCTGGACGAGTTGGGAGTCACCGTTGAGTGCGAGGCCGTTGGCGTGGTTCTGGTCGTCGCGGGCCTTCTCCGCGTTCTTCTCGGCCGCCGCGCTGAGCGCCGGCCCGTGCGCCGCGGCCCGCCCCGTCTCCGAGCACCCGCCGGCCTTCTCCTCGGCCTTGGTCTTGGCCGGGGGACCGGACAGCGCGATGTCGTACGCCTTCTTCTGGGCGTCGGTCAGGCCGTCCTCGTCCTGGTCCGCGGGCGTGGTCCTGTCGGCCGATGCGGCCTTGCCGTAAGGGACGTTCGGGTCGTTGGGGTAGACGGCGCCCGCGTAGTAGCCGAAGCCGTACTTCTGCCGGAACTTCTTCGCCTGCGCGTAGTCCTCCCCGTCGACCGCGGAGAACGGATCGGCCGCGGTCGAGCTCTGCACGTGCGGGGTGTAGGTGAAGCCCTGCTTCTTCATGCAGACCGCGATGGCGTTCTCCTGGATGTACTCCTTCTTCGTCGTGTCGTCCACGCCGTCCGGGACGGTGAGTTGGGTGGCTCCGTCGACTGTCGTCGTGGCCGCGCTCGACCCCGAACCACCTTCGCTGGAGGCCGACTTGCCGTCCGAGCCACCGCCGCAGGCGGCGAGGAGGGGGAGCAGGCCGAGGGCGAGGGCGGACATACGTATTCTGGGCGTGCCGAATATAGGCATGCTCATGCCATGTTCTCCTTCAGGGTTGATCAAGGTGTGAGTAAGGGGTGTTTCACTCAGCCGGCGATGCCCCGGTTCAGCCGCCGCCGCTCCCCTTCACGGCGTCGAAGATGCGGGGATCCGTAGCGAGTTGGACGAGCGGACCCGTCCGCGGAGTGCTGTCGCTCCGGCCGCTGCCGGCCGCGCCGAGCGAACCGGCGATGACCTGCACCGTCCATCCGCCCGGGGTCAGATAGGTGACACCGGTGGCCCAGGAGTCGGCGGTCACGAAGTAGAGCAACAGGCTTCCCGACCCGCGCTCGGTCAGGGAGCACCGGGTGATCAGGCCGTTCCAGGCGGAGGCGAGCACACGGCCGTTGTTGTCCACACAGGCCCGGGTCGGGTGGGCGTACGACGGGTCCGTGGCGGTCCGACTGACGCTCACGTAAAGGTTGTTCACGCTGCCGTCGGTGGTGGTCATCGTGAAGTACCGCCCGGGCCGCAGGGGTTGGCGCGGTTGTCCGGCGGAGATGCTCGTACCGTCACTGCCACCGTCGACGTTGTCGGCGGGGAGGATCGACTGCAACAACTCCAGCGACGGATACCAGACCGACGACTGCCCGGCGGGAAGCGTGGGCGTACTCTCCGGCCGAGGCGCGAGCAACGCGTGCCCGCCGACCACGAGAACCCCCGCCATGACCGCGGCGCTCACGGTCGCGCCGACCCGCCGCCGCCGACGCATCCGCGTGCCGCGCACGACCGCGCCCGGCACCAGATCCGGCATGGGCGGCTCGGCTCCGGAACCCAGCCCTCCGAGGGCATCCGCCAGCGCGGACTCGTACACGTACTGGTCCGTCTGGCCTGTCCGGTCCGTCCGTTCCATCGGGTCTGTCTGGTCCGTGAAGTCGTCACCGGCCTTCCCGCTCATGCTCACCACTCCGCCCGCAGATAGCCGGTTCCAGTCCCAGTCCCAGTTCCAGTCCCCGTGCTTCCGGATCCGAAGTCCTTGCCGAGGTCCTTGCCGGAGTCGGCGAGGATGTGCCGCAGGGTGCCCAGCCCCCGGGAGGTCTGGCTCTTCACCGTGCCGACGCTGCACCCCAGCGCGGTCGCCGTGGCCTCCACGCTCTGGTCCTCCCAGAACCGCAGCACCAGCACCGCGCGCCCACGCGGCGGCAACTGCCGTAGGGCATCCAGCAACGTCAGCCGGAGATCCGGATCCGAGACGGGCGCCACCACGTCCTCCTCCTGCGCCCCCAGCCGCTCCCACCAGCGCCGGCGCCGGGTCTCGTCGATGAACGTCCGGTACAGCACCCGCCGGGCGTACCCGTCCGGCGACTCCAGCTGCCGCACCCGCCGCCACACCGCGTACAGCTTCGCCAACGCGGTCTGCGTCAGATCCTCGGCCAAGTGCCAGTCCCCGCACAGCAGATGAGCCGTACGCCGAAGATGCGCCTGCCGACTGCGAGCGAAGTCGTCGAAGTCGAGCCCGACGTCGACGACGCCACCGGAATCACCGGAGACGTCCTGCCCGGGGGACGTCCGGATCACAGGCCACCTCCACCCGGCACCGGCGCGGCGCGCGGTGAGAAGTACTTCATGCCCAAGGAACGGGCGTACGGGCTCGGGAGGTTGTCACGTCCCGAGAATTTTCTTCAACGACAACCACGACAACAACGGCAACAATGAACGACCGCATCGAATAAGTGGAACAAGCGGGGCAATGGGGCAACGGGGCAACGGGGCAACGGGGCAACGGGGCAATAGGACAACGGGGTGGCAGTGGTGGATTGTTCGCCGGGTGGAGCTCTGCCGTCGTCCGGGCGGCGCTATCGCATGACGGTGTGGCAACGCATAACGCCCTTTCTGCCCACGGTCATCATGACAGCGGCCCTCTTCATCACGTCCAGGACCGAGATGCCACCCCCGGGCGGACTGCCCGGCCTGGTGACGTTCTGGATCGTCCTGCTGGCGCTGGCCACCCTGCTCCCCGCCTACTTCGGCATCACCCTCACCCCGTCCGCGGCCGTGGTCCGCAACGTGCGCCGCCGAACCATCCCCTGGTCCGACATCCAAGCCATCCAGATCGAATCCACCCTGGGCACCAAGTCGATCGTCCTCCACGAGGCGAACGGCCGCCGCACCCGCCTACGGGCACCCACCACCGGATTCCCGGTCTGGGACCGCCACTTCGAGGAGAAGTTCCACACCATAGGAACCTGGTGGCTGACCCACAGAGGCCCCGACTGGACCCCGACCCCACCCCCACCGACCTGGTGGAACACCCCACCAACCAAAGAACGGGACCCGTTCACCCCTCCCAACTAGCCGAGCCGTGAACCGAGTTGTCCCAACGGCATTGGAGAGCCATGGCGTTGTCCCGCAAGGGAACCCGGCCCATCGTCGTCGACGGCACGACCTACCGGTGGCGCCTGCGCCGTAGACCGACCTACTCCCAGGCGCTGGCCTGGACACCGTGCACGTTCGCGGTCGAGCACGCGGACGGAGCCGGTACGACACTCGTGGTCACCACCGACCACCCGCACCCGGGCAACTGGCCGGGCCGTGAGGCCAAGCCGGTACTCCCGTCCGACGTCACCCACGCCATCGAACGCGCCCTGCGCGAAGGCTGGACCCCGACGGCCCCCGGCTCCCCGTTCCACCTGGACCTCTCCACCGGCTTCACGCCCTCACCGTGAACAAGGCCACGAGAACAAGGCCACGAGATCAAGGCAGCGAACCGGCGGTGGGGCAGCCATCATTCGTACCGTGGACGATGTACGAGACGGCGTCACAGGCGTCTGGCCGGTCAGCCGGTCCGGTCGACTCGGGGGCTAGCCATCGCGCTGGGCTTCGCCCTCTTCGCCTGGTCGCGTGTCAGCGCGGTGACCCTCGGCGATTGGGGAGCGCGGTTCCACCCGACGGACGGGTTCAAGTACACGGCGTACGCCCTGAGCGACCTCGCAGGCGGGACTTGCCAGGACGACAGGTTCGCCGACGTGAAGCGCGTGGCTGACGCCCAATTCCGAACCGGAGACGCCGTATGAACCGGACGGTCAGAACGGTCAGCCGCTCTCCGGCAACAGATGAGGCGCATAGGCCGCCACCGCGTCCAACAACTCCCCCTTCGACGGATTCACCATCACCCGCCCCGCCACAGTCACCGTCGGCACGGTCTCGTTCCCGTCCGCGACGGAGCGGACGAACGCCGCCGCGTCAGGGTCCCGCCAGATGTTGACCTTGGTGAACCGCAGTCGTGTGAAACGGAGTTGGGCGAGCAGCCTCATGCAGTACGGGCACATGGGCCGCCAGTAGACGACGACACCACCGGGCTCTTCAGACACGTCTCTCCCCCTCGCGCTCGCGGTCGTTTCCCTGCTCGCCGGTCGGATACCGGACCGGCGCCGAACCATCCTGCTCAGCGGCCGCGGTGTGCAGAAGCCGGTGAAGAAAGTACGCGGACGCCGTCGGCAGCACAGGCGTACGCGGCGTGTAGACCGCCAACTTCCGTACGGTACCGGGGTCGTTCAACGGACGGGTCACCAGTCGCCCGAAGGCCATCAGCGGCAGCACCAGCCGCGGTACGGCGCTGACACCGAGCCCCGCCGAGATCATGCCCGCCGCCGTACCCACCTCCCGGGTCTCGATCACGTTCGTCGGACGGACACCGGCCTGCTCGAAGGAGAGATCGGCGAGCCGCCGCACGCTGCTGGACGGCGTGAAGGCGACGAAGGGCTGCTGGGCCAGGTCGTTCCAGGTCACGGAAGCGCGCTCGGCGAGCGGATGGCCCGCCGGGAGCACAGCCAACACCGGTTCCTCGCACAGGAGTTGGCCGCGTACCTGAGAGTCCGCGTTCCCGCCCTCCGCGATCGCCAACTCCGCCGCGCCGGAACGGACGTACTCGATCACCTCCCGCGTGGTCCCGTCCAGAATCCGCAACTGCATCGCGGGATGCTCCGCCAGCACGGCCCGGAAGACACCGGGCAGCATCCCGGCGGCCACCGAGGGCAGTGCGGCCACCGTCACCGTGGCCCGCTCCCCGGCACGGCTCGCGGCGAACCGTTCCATGCCGCGGTGATACGTCCGGAGGATGTCGCGGGCGATACCGAGAAGCTCGACGCCCTCCGGGGTGAGCGCCAGCGACCGCGTGGTCCGCTCGAAGAGCTTCGCACCCACCGCGTGCTCCAACTGCTGGACGGTACGGCTCAGCACCGGCTGACTGAGGAGCACCTCCTCTGCGGCCCTGGTGAAGGACCCGGCTTCCGCGACGCTCAGGAAGAGCTCCATCTGCCGCAGGGTGATGTCCATGCGCCAGAGATACCAGACCACTAGCGCATTCATGCGTGCGCCACATGAATCAATACGAAATCGATCTTTGCCCCGATCCGCCCCCGGACCCACAGTGGTCCCATGAGCCGGACACGGGCACAGGCACAGGCAGGGGCACAGGTACAGGCAGGGGCACAGGCACAGGTAGGGCTAGAGGTAGGAGCACGGCGACGGATCCGCATCGGCTGCGGCGCGGGCTTCGCCGACGACCGTGTAGACCCCGCCGTAGAACTCGCGGAACACGGCCGCCTCGACTACCTCGTCTTCGAGTGCCTGGCCGAACGCACCGTGGCACTGGCCCAGTTGGACCGCCTCCGCGACCCGGACGCCGGCTACAACGAGTGGCTGGAGGAGCGTATGGAAGCCGTACTGGAACCCTGCGCCCGGCAGGGAACCCGGATCATCACCAACATGGGCGCGGCCAACCCGACGGCCGCCGCGAGGGTGGTGGCGGAGGTAGCCCAACGCCTGGGCCTCGACGGCCTACGCATCGCGACGGTGACCGGCGACGACGTACTGCACCTGGTCAAGGGCATCCTGCTCCCCCTCCTGGACGGCCCCGCCAAGACATTCACGGCGAGGGACCTGGGCGATGCCGTCGTATCGGCCAACGCCTACCTCGGCGCGACCCCCGTCGCCGAGGCACTCGCCCAGGGCGCCGACGTGGTCGTCACCGGCCGGGTCGCGGACCCGTCGCTCTTCCTCGCCCCGCTGATGCACGAGTTCGGCTGGCCCCCGACCAACTGGCCCCTCCTGGCCCGCGGAACCGCCGTAGGACACCTCCTGGAATGCGCCGGCCAGCTCACCGGCGGCTACTACGCCGACCCCGGCACCAAGGACGTCCCCGACCTCCACCGCCTCGGCTTCCCACTCGCCGAGGTGGCCGAGGACGGCTCCTTCACCGTCACCAAAGTCCCCGGCTCGGGCGGCCGTTTGACCCCGGCCACCGTCACCGAGCAACTGCTGTACGAGGTCCACGACCCGGCCGCCTACCTGACCCCGGACGTCACCGCCGACTTCTCCCACGCCCACCTCACCCACCTCGCGGAGGACCGGGTCGCGGTCACGGGCATCACCGGCCGCGAACGCCCCACCACCCTCAAGACATCGGTCGGCTTCCGCGACGGCTTCCTCGCCACCGGCGAGATCTCCTACGCCGGCCCCAACGCCGTGGCCCGGGCCCGCGAGGCGGCACGCATCGTGGAAACCCGCCTGACCACGGCCGAGATCCCGCCCACGGAGGCGCGCTACGACCTGATCGGCCTGGACGCGGTCCACCGCGGAACCGGCTCCACCCCCACAACGACCGCGGAACCAACCGAAGTTCGCCTACGAGTGGCTGCCCGCACCGACACGCTCGCCCAGGCACGCCGGGTAGGCAGAGAGGTGGCGTCCCTATGGCTGAACGGCCCCTACGGAGGCGCAGGCGTAGCCCGCACCACCCGCGAGAACATCGCCATCACGTCGGTCCTGCTACCCCGAGAACAGGTCCCGACGACAGTCACAGTCACCGCGACTGCCGAGGCCCTGGAGCCATGACATGAAACTCCACGAACTGGCCCACGCCCGCTCAGGCGACAAGGGCTCCACGGCAGACATCTCGGTCATCACGTACACCCCGACGACCTACCCCCACCTGCGCACACACCTCACCCCCGACCGCATACGCGCCCACTTCCCCGACCTCCCCCTGGGCCCGATCCACCGCTACGAGGTCCCATCCCTCCACGCCTTGAAGTTCGTCCTCTACGACGCGCTCGACGGCGGAGTCACCCGATCCCTGGCGCTGGACGCCCACGGAAAAAGCCTGGCGGCCTGCCTACTGGAGATGGACGTTCCGGCCCCCTCGCCCACCCCCGACGCGACGAAGGACTGACCCGATGACGAAGCCCCCGGCCGCACCCACCGCACCCACCGCGCTCACCCCGCACGGCGTCCTGCGCGGAACCACGGCGGACGACGGCACGTCGCTGTTCGTCGGCGTACCGTTCGCCGCCCCGCCCATCGGCCCCCTGCGCCTGCGTCCACCCCAACCCCCCACCCCCTGGGAGGGCGTACGCGAGGCGACCGCGTACCCCGCCGGCCCCGCACAACGAGGCGCGGACGGCCCCGGCGGCTGGGAGACATCCGAGGACTGCCTGTACCTGAACGTATGGAGCCCCACCCCGACCCCCGACCTGAACGACCGCCGCCCGGTCCTGGTCTGGATCTACGGCGGCGGCTTCGAAATGGGCACGGCCTCTCCGCCGACGACGGACGGCGGCGCACTCTCCCGCCTGACCGGTGCGGTAGTAGTGGCCCCCAACTACCGTGTAGGAGCCCTGGGTTGGCTACACCCGGCAGGCCCGGACGCGAATGAGTGGCGGGACAGCGCCAACCTGGGCCTCCAGGACCAGACCGCCGCACTGCACTGGATCCACGACAACATCGCCGCGTTCGGCGGCGACCCGGCCAACATCACCGTCGCAGGCCACTCGGCGGGCGCCTTCTCGATCGGCGCCCTACTGACCCACCCCGCGGCCCGAGGCACCTTCCACAAGGCGATCCTCCACAGCGGCAGCATCGGCCGCCTCTACCCACCCGACATCTCCGCCTCCATCACGGAGGACCTCCTGGCGCAGGTCGGAGCCAAGACGATGAGCGAACTGCAGGCCGCCCCACTGGCCCGCATCATCGAGGCCCAACACGCGGTGATCGACCAGGACTTCGGCGCCCGCAACCTCCCCGGCGGCCGAGCCTGGGGCCTGGTGCACGACGGAACGGTCATCACCGAAGACCCCGCCGAGACCATCGCAGCGGGCACAGCGGCGGACATCCCGCTCCTGATCGGCGCCAACCGGGACGAGTTCCGCACCTTCCAGTACCTCTACGCCAGCGAGCACTACCGCCACCCGACAGACGAGCGGGCCCTCCTGGCCGAGATGGAACTGGCGGGGGTACAACACCCGCGCGACCTGCTGGAGGCGTACCGCAGCCACCAAGTACCGGACCCGTCGAACGACCAGTCCAACACCAGGTCCAACACCAAGTCCAACGATCCGGCCAGCCACCCGTCCGACGAACTGTCCGATCTACGAACCCGTTTCCTCTCCGACGCCGTCTACCGCCGTCGAGCAACCCGCCTGGCCGAACTCCAGACCAAGGCCGGCGGCACCGCCCACACCTACCTCTTCTCCGCCGAACCCCTGGGCCCCCACTACGGCGCCTTCCACGGCTGCGAACGCTTCTACGCCTTCGACCAGCTCGCCCTCCTGAACATCGACACCCCGGAACACCGCGCGGCCCGCGACACCCTCATCGGCGCGTGGACGGCGTTCCTCACGGATGGCGATCCCGGTTGGCCTGCCTACGACTTGGAGGATCCCCAGGGCGCCCGCACCCGGCAGATCGGCGGGGACGCAGGTGGGAACGCAGGCGGGGACACACCCTTCGTCGATGAACCGCCGGCGTACGTGTCGCCCTGGTGGAGTCCCGGGTCATGACGAGCGGGACTCCGGGTGCCTGAGGCGCGGGGACATCTTCCGGGGCTCAGCACGCCTTACCCGCTCGTGGCCCGCAGGATCAGCGCTTCTTGGTCTTCTTCTTCTGCGGCGGGGTCCAGGGGCCTCGGTGCAACTGGCAGCGGGAGTAGCCGATCATCGCCGGTTTCTGGCACCGCCTGCCGGTCTTGGTATCGGTCGACCCGCACTTGACCTGCTTACCCATTCGTCCTCCCCTGTCCGGCCGAAGGTGTCGCATCTCGAACCCATCGTCACCGGACAGAGGAGCTGATCGCCCTACTCACAGCCATATTCGGCTGGTTCGCTCCTCTTCACGCCTGAATCATGACATTTGAATCCGTTGAATCTGTTGAATCCGTGAGCCGAACACGGTGCGCACGAGGACTTCGCTGATCACCGATCGTCGGTGTCCTCCGCCGTGTCGAGATTGATTCCCGGATCCTCGGCGTTCGGGTCGTCGTCCAGAATCGGCTTGCCATGGCGGCCGCGATGCTACGGAGCGCGGATGCGGTCAACGGGGTCTTGTTGGTGATCGAGTTGGAGTCGGCGGGGGGATCCAGCCCTTTTCGCACCAATGCCGACAAACGACGAAGGGCCCCGCTGCGAACAGCGGGGCCCTTCGACATCGTGCCCGGTGAGGCACTGGCGGAGGATACGAGATTCGAACTCGTGAGGGGTTGCCCCCAACACGCTTTCCAAATGTTCGTCTGGGGGTTCCGGGGCCTACGGGAGCGTTCTGACCTGCGATGGAGTGGGGGTGGTCGGGACTTCTGGACAGTGCCGTACGCAGGTGAACGCAACCAGCACTGCAACCAGGGCACCTCAGCCGCTGCTCATGCTCCGCGCCAGGCACTGAGCAGTTCGTCGGGACCGTACGCCGCATGAAGCCCAGCACAGCTGGTTCCATTTCGGGAAACTGCCACGAGCGGCACCGGCTCGTCGGTGATCGCCGCCCGGTGCTTCTGCAGCGCGGCCAGGTCGTGGCTGTCGAACGCGGAGTTCTCCAGCCACTTGACCGAGCCGAGGAAGAACAACTCCCTGGCCACCGGCTGCCGGTCGGCGCCCACCAAGTCGATTTCGACGTCGTTGCTGCGGGTCCAGTAACCGCCGATCGCCGGGGCGGCGGGCAGGAGCCCGTCCGGCAGGAGACGGGCGAGGGATTCCCGGACCAGGGGCTCGATCGCGCGGCCCCGCCAACTCGTCCACTGCTCCCTGATCCGGCTCAGTGTGAGATCTCCCCGCATCCGCTCGATCTCCGCCATGTGCGGATCCAGAAACGCGAGCCAGAACCGCAGGTAGGGATCGGCCACCCGGTAGCGGCGTTCCTTCGACGGCCGCAGGGAGAGGGGCAGTTCGGCTGCCACCACCCGCTTCTCGGTCAGGACGTCCGTGGCCCGGGTGAGCGTGGTGTGGGCGATGCCGCCGGCGCTGCGCGCGATGTTGGTGAAGGTTCGCTCCCCGCTTCCGATGGCCCGCAGGACTTCCCTGCTCATCGCCTGCGGTGGGAACTCCGCGGCCAGTGAGCGTTCGGCGGAGACCAGCAGCGCCGAGATCGGGTTGTCGAGCGAGTCGCGGAGGAACTCCCAGACGTCCGCTCCGGCCCGCCACTCCGCACAGATCAGCGGGAGACCGCCCGTGATCAGGGCGGCGTCGAAAGCGACCGCCGACGACAGGTCGAGCATCTCGCGGATGTCGGCCGGGTTCAGCGGTCCCACGACCATTTCCCGGCCCCGCTGATGGAAGGGGCGGTCGTAGCTGTTCAGCGCCTCCATCATCGACAGGTCGGATCCGACCAGGAGGAGGAGCACGGGCTTGCGGCTGAGCAGCCTGTCCCAGGCCCGTTGCAACATCCCCTCGAACGCGTCGATTCGGTCCATGAGATACGGAACCTCATCAATGACGACCACGCTCGGGCTGTCGTCGGGCAGGACCTCGGCAAGCAGCCTGAATGCCGCATTCCACTGCTCAGGGGCCTCCTCCGAGAACAGTCCCCGCTCCGGGAGGGTGGATCTGGCGACGGCGTCGAGCAGCTCCGTCAGCTCGTCGTCCGCAGTGCCGCCCGCCGCGGTGAAGAAGAGGTACGGCGTCTCGGTGCGCCGGAGGAATTCCTCGACGAGGCTGGACTTGCCGACCCGCCGCCGTCCGCGCATGAGGATGCACTGGCCTGGTTTCGCCGACCCGGCGGCATCATGAACCGCCCGCAAGGCGTTGCCGAGTACGTTCAGCTCGCGGTCCCGCCCGATGAAGCGACGCATGGCAAGCCTCCCGTAGGTGATGGTATCGGCGGAGATACTATCGCTCTCGATACCATCTTCCCTTTCATTCGGGCATGACACTCATGACGCCGTGAATGCGGGAGAGAGTGAAAACGCGCTCGGCCTCCCGAAGGTGGCACCAGGCATCCAGGTAGGGCGGGTCGAGTGCGAGGCGGCTGAGGGTGCGCACGGTCCGGTTGCCCGAGGTGGCGATGTACTCGACGGTGATGGCCTGACCGGTATCGATGGCATGCGCGAGCTGGCGGATGTCGCTGTACGGCAGGCGTTTCGCCCACCCTGCGACGATCTCCTCGGTGTCCGTGGCGAAGGGAACTCCTCCTTCGAACGGCGCCGGTTCGGGAGTCGCCGGCGGGGCGGCCAGCAACTGGGCCGCCAAGGTGTTCGGGTCGGTGGCGGCGGGTGCGTTAGCCACGCGCGTGGCAGCGATCCGGCCGCTGTTCCCCGCTCCGGCGCCGCGTTGATTCGGAACAGGAGGGGCGGCCCGCCGAGGCCGGGCCTTCTCGATGCGTACCCTGCCCTCGGCCGTCTCGGCGACAGGGGCGTACCCCTCGGCCCGGAGCGCGGCGAGGGTCGTGTCGATCGGGCTGCGGCTGATGAGCACCGTCGGCGCCAGCTGTCGCAGTCCGAGCTTGGCGAGTCCGCGGTGGGCGGCGAGCTCGGCCAGCAGCACGGGCTCGTCGCCGTGGATGACGCAGGCGGCAGGGGCGATGCGCACGCGTCCGTGACCGCGCGCGGTGTCGGCGATCAGATACGACAACGGCTGCGGCAGGGGCCCGGCGGCGACAGCGGCCAGGTCGGCTGTGATGTCCTCGGGGACGCGGCCGGCATCCAGAGCCCGACGGATGCCGCCGGCGCTGAACCGCCACACCGATGCCGTGCCGCTGGCCTCCCGGTCGGCGACGGAATCCAGGAGCGCGGCCAGTCGCGCGGACGGCGTGCCGGTGACGACGGCGGTGAGGTCGGCGCCGATCCGGGCCACTGCCGTGGCCGAGGGGAGCAGCCGCCGGCACTCGGTGCTCAGACCCTCCGTATCGCCGGTCCACAAGTGGATGCCGAGCGCGGACAGGGCACCACGCGCGAGTACGCCGAGGAGCTCGGCCTCACGGATCACGGCGGCGAACGGCGTTCCGTCCTGGGGTGTCGAGTCGGCGAGCGGGCGATGCCAGGCGATCAGCGGCCCCAGATCCGCGGCGACCCTCGCGCCCTGCCCGGCCGGGAACTGTGCGGCTGCGGCCAACAGCCCGAGGCGGGCCTGCACACAGCCGCCGCAGGGAGGCGCTCCGGCGACGGCGGGGAGCGCTCTGTTGTCCTCGTCGCGCGCCTGGGTGGGGGTGAGCGGCAGGTTCTGCCATGCCCGGAGCAGCACTGCGAACTGCTCCGGGGGTTCCTGTTCCGCCCAGGCGTCGTATGCCTCGGTGGGGGCCACACGGTCGCCGTCCCGGCCCAGAAGCCCAGCGGCGTACGAGATCTCCAAGGTGATGCGTACGACAGCGTCGTCGGCCTGGGCCGCCTTGCCGATCCGGGCCAGTTCACGTGCACCGATCCCGCCGGACTTCAGCCGGGCCGGTGCGGTTGCCGAGCAGGCCGCCAGGACCGAGGCGGCATGGGCCACGAAGGCTGTGGCCGCGGCCGATGCTTCGCGGTCCACCTCCGCCGGGGTGACAGATGCCAGTCGGGGGCACGGTGGGACGGGCGCGAACGGAGCGTGCCACCCGGGCCCGCGCAGCGCGAGCGCCACCTCGGCGGGCATACGGGCCGGGCCGTACCGGTGACGGCCCTGGATCAGGAGCCCTCGGTCCAGCGCCCATTGCGCGCCCGGTTCGAGGTCGGGCCCAGGGGACCCGAACACGATGAACTGCGGCTGCCTCGCCGCGCCCCGCGCCAAGCGGTCGAGCAGTTCCCGGGCAGCCGCAGGCGCCTTCGCAACCACGGAGGCGATCTTCTCCGGGTCGCTGTGGTGCTCCACCAGGGCGGCCAGTCGGTGTGGCTTGGCGCCCGGCGGTTTGACGCCCAGTGTCACCAGCATGCCGCGCAGTTCGTCGGAGGTCGTGCCCGCGAGCAGTTCCTCCAGCGGAGCATCCAGCCCAAGGGGTGTGTCCCATGCCTGCCGCAGCGGTCCGGTCATACGGAGCTGCCCCGCGCCGTCCGGCCAGACCAGAGCGTGATCGGCCAGCGTCTCCAGCACGGTGTCGAGTTCGCGGGTGGTTGCGTAGTCCACGGCTCCCAGCAGTTTCACCAGAGCATCGCGCGATGCGTGGACCCCAAGCGCCGCCAGCGCCTCGGCCACCTGGAGGTGCGGCAGCGCGAGCCGCGGCAGGACCAGCGCCACCGATCCCGGGCGCTGAAGCCGATCCGCCAGTTCCCCCAGCGAACGCGGCTCCGGAAGCGACACGGCGTCCTGCCGTGCCCCGAGCACGCGTGCCAGACGAGAGCCGTCGAGGCTGCCGAGCCATGTCGCCAGCGTGGATCGGGACTTCATGCGCCGTGCACCTCGTCAGACCAGGGAGCTTCGTAGCGGGGCCGGGTTCAAGGATGGCGTATCCCCGTGATCCGTGGGTGCCGCAAGGGGCAGGTTCCCCCTTGGCGGGCGTCGGCGGCTTGTGGGCCGCCTCAATTGCGGCGCGAGAGGGCTGACAGGTCGGCGAAATGCCCGAAATCAAAGCTTATAAATGCAACCAGAAATGCAACCAGTGCACGACGAAGGGCCCCGCTGCGAACAGCGGAGCCCTTCGACATCGTGCCCGGTGAGGCACTGGCGGAGGATACGAGATTCGAACTCGTGAGGGGTTGCCCCCAACACGCTTTCCAAGCGTGCGCCCTAGGCCACTAGGCGAATCCTCCGCGGCAAACAATACAAGACGTTGAGGAGTGCTCGCGAACTCGTTCCCCCCGCTCAGATCCTGTAGCCTGTGCGGAGCCCCTCACGCGGCGCTATCTGACTGAACTCCCCCAGGGCCGGAAGGCAGCAAGGGTAGGTTGGCTCTGGCGGGTGCGTGGGGGGCGCTTGCATTCCCGCCACCGCCACCGCCACCGGGACGGGACCGGGACCGGCTCTGATCGGACGGGCGCAGGCGCGGGGACCAGAACCGGGACGGCCCCGACCCGCCAGGCCGCACCCGACCGGTCTGGACCGGAGCGCCCCCGGACTCACGCGCGGCCCCGGTTGTCAGTGGGCGCCTATAACCTCGTACGCGTGTCGTCTCTCGCGCTGTACCGCCGTTATCGCCCGGAGTCGTTCGCCGAGGTCATCGGGCAGGAACATGTCACCGACCCGTTGCAGCAGGCGCTGCGGAACAACCGGGTCAATCACGCGTACCTGTTCAGCGGGCCGCGAGGCTGCGGCAAGACCACGAGCGCGCGCATCCTGGCCCGCTGTCTGAACTGCGAGAAGGGACCCACGCCCACGCCCTGCGGCGAGTGCCTGTCCTGCACGGACCTCGCGCGCAACGGACCCGGTTCCATCGACGTCATCGAGATCGACGCCGCGTCGCACGGTGGTGTGGACGACGCCCGTGAGCTGCGCGAGAAGGCGTTCTTCGGGCCCGCGAGCAGCCGTTACAAGATCTACATCATCGACGAGGCCCACATGGTCACGTCGGCCGGCTTCAACGCGCTGCTCAAGGTCGTCGAAGAGCCGCCGGAGCACCTCAAGTTCATCTTCGCGACCACCGAACCCGAGAAGGTCATCGGGACGATCCGGTCGCGGACCCATCACTACCCCTTCCGGCTCGTGCCGCCCAGCACCCTGCGCGACTACCTGGGTCAGGTGTGCGGGCAGGAGAACATCCCCGTCGAGGACGGCGTACTGCCGCTCGTAGTGCGCGCCGGCGCCGGTTCCGTGCGTGACTCCATGTCCGTCATGGACCAGTTGCTCGCCGGCGCGAGCACCGACGGTGTGACATACGCCATGGCGACCTCGCTGCTCGGCTACACGGACGGTTCGCTCCTCGACTCCGTGGTCGAGGCCTTCGCCACCGGCGACGGTGCCGCCGCCTTCGAGGTCGTCGACCACGTCATGGAGACGGGCAACGACCCTCGCCGCTTCGTCACCGACCTGCTGGAGCGCCTCCGCGACCTGGTGATCCTCGCGGCCGTTCCCGACGCCCTCGACAAGGGCCTCATCGACGCCCCCACCGACGTACTGGAACGTATGCAGGCCCAGGCCGGTACCTTCGGCGCCGCCGAACTCAGCCGCGCCGCCGACCTCGTCAACACCGGCCTGACCGAGATGCGCGGCGCCACCTCCCCCCGCCTCCAGCTCGAACTCATCTGCGCCCGCGTCATGCTCCCCGCCGCCTATGGCGACGAGCAGTCCGTCATGGCCCGCCTCGACCGGCTGGAGCGCGGCGTCAACTTCGCGGGCGGCGGCGGCACGCCCGCCATGGGCTACGTCCCCGGACCCGACCCCCATGCCCACGCGCAGGCCCCTGTCCAGACTCACGCCCACAGCGCCGCCGCACCCGCGGCCGCACCCGTCCTTGGGTCGGTTGCGACGCGGGGACACAGAACACCTCACGGGGCTATACAGGAGGCAAGGGCTGTGTCCAGCCTACGTGGCGCGCGCAGGGGT
>NZ_JBHXME010000032.1:0-68901 GCF_042721125.1 Streptomyces sp. NPDC058469 | reverse complement strand
CCGCCGATCCGCGCCTACTGTTTTTGAACCGCCCGGCGCACACCGCCGCTGGCACTCCCCCGCCCTACCTCGCCGAGGCACCCCTGCCCCGGCACACCTGCCTCACTGCCCGGCCACGCGCAGCGAGCGGCACCTCGCCCGTGCCCGCCCGCTCCGATCTCCCGCCTCCGGCCGACGTGCCGTTCCGCCACTCGCGCGGCACGCCGGACACTGCACCCCGAAGGACCCGTCCATGACGTCTTGCTACCCACCCCTGCCCGAAATCGCTGACCGGCGAGCGGTCCGCTCCGGTTGAAGTGGCTCGCCGCCGGCATCGGCGTCGTCTTCCTCTCCCCGATCCTCATCGGCGGCACCGGCATGATGCTGGCCTCCTCCGCCCACGCCGTGCAGAGCAGCGGCTCCCTCAGCAACTGCCTGACCGGCCTCGACACGGACAAGGTCGCCGAGCAGGTCACCAAGATTCTCGACGGGGCGTCCGGCACGGACGTCCACATCGAGGGCCTGGACCTGCCCGCCGAGCAAGTCCCCAACGCGGCGACGATCGTGGCCACCGGCCTCTCGCTCGACGTCCCCACCAAGGGGCAGATCGTCGCGCTCGCCACGGCGATGCAGGAGAGCCGGCTGCGCAACCTCAACTACGGCGACCGGGACTCCCTCGGCCTGTTCCAGCAGCGGCCCTCCCAGGGCTGGGGCACTGCCCAGCAGATCCGCGATCCGGTCTACGCCTCCGAGCAGTTCTACAAGCACCTGGTCAAGGTGGCCGGCTGGCAGCAGATGACCGTCACCCAGGCCGCGCAGGCCGTGCAGAGGTCCGGCCTGCCGGACGCGTACGCGCAGTGGGAGAGCCTGGCCACCGCGCTGCAGGACGCCATCGCCAAGACCTTCCCCGGCGGCAACGACACGGACCAGGAGGAGCAGCCCTCGACCGGCACGACCGGCTGCGCGCCGGGCCAGGACGGTTCCAGCTTCGGCCACATCCCCGAGGGGAGCGTCCCCAAGGGCTACGCGATCCCCCGGGACGCCGATCCGACGGCGCGCAAAGCGATCGAGTGGGCGATGCACCAGCTCGGGACGCTCTACCAGTGGGGCGGCTCCTGCACCAACGCGCACGGCACCGACCCCATGGGCCGCTGCGACTGCTCCAGCCTGATGCAGCAGGCATACCGGCACGCCGGCATCACGCTCACCCGCACCACGTACACGCAGGTCAAGGAGGGCAAGGGGGTCTCGGCCGCCCAGCTCAAGCCCGGTGACCTGATCTTCAGCCGCGGCAGTGCCGCGCGGCCCGAGCACGTCGGCATGTACATCGGCGAGGGCCTCGTGATCGAGGCACCACGCACCACCAAGCCGGTCCGGATCACCCCGATCAAGGACTGGACGATCCTCGCCGCCCGTCGCGTCCTCTGACGCCGCCCGGGCCCGCCGCTGCGGCCACCTCCGCGCCCTTCGCGCACCTCCCCCCCTCCGCTTCCCCCCTTCCCGTCGGCCCCGCCTGGCCCGCGTATGCAAGGAGCTCCGCCACACCCATGTCCGTCCCTCTCGCAGACCGTGTCATCCAGCTCGCGTACGACCCGGGAATCTCGCCCAAGGGCGGTGGCCTGCCCGGCTTGAGCGTGTTGAAGAACGTCGTCAACAGCATCAATTTGTTCGGGATCATCGCCGTCGTCGGCGCCCTCGCCGTCTCGCTCGGTGTGTGGGCCTGGGGCCACCACACCGGTGGCCACCAGGCCGAGGCCAACGGCAAAAAGGGCGCCGTCGTCGCCGGGGGCGCCGCTCTGGGCCTGGGCGCCGCGAACGGCATCGTGGCGTTCTTCTCGGCTCTGGGGTCGCAGGTCCACTGATGCAGAAACGACTCCCCTCCCTCTCGCTGTCCTCGTACGGCATGGGCTGGCCGGCCAACCGCCGCATCGCGGTCATCGCCCTGGTCGTCGGCGCCCTGATCGCCATCGCCGGGGCCGTCGCCCACCTGTCCGGCGGCGAAGGCAGTCACCAGACCGGGGCCGGCGCCGCGCCGACCCCGGTACACAGTCCGTCCTCCGCCGCCTCGCCCGGCCCCGCCGCCGGATCGGCGGCGGTGCCAGGGCCGCCGCAGATCGCCGATCCGGTCGCCTACGCCACGGCGGCGGCCCAGATGCTGTGGTCCTACGACACCCGCGACACCAGCCGCGACCAGCAACTCGCCGGCATGCGGGCCTGGATGACCACGGAGACCACCTACGCCGACTGGGCGTCGGTCTCCGGCCAGGTTCCCGATCCGTTGCTCTGGTCGCGCATGACCGACCAGGACCAGCACGCCACCGCCCACGTCACCGAGGGCCACTACCCGAGCGCGTTCAAACAGGCCCTGGCCGACGACCCCTCCGCGATCACCGAGGCGTACATCTACGTCGTCACCGTCAACGGCACGCAGCAGATCGCCTGGACGAAGGGCGGCAGCGGAGCCGAGGAACGCGCCGTGACCCTCGCCGTCCAGTGCCGGCCGAACCACGACTGCACGCTGGCCGCCATCGCTCCGAGCGTCACCCAGTGACCCGCGCCGGACACAAGAATGGAGGAGTAACTCCCCGTGGGTTTCTGTGATTACCCCCTGGCCGACAAGCTGTGCACCGTTGGCGACGCGGTCGACTTCGCCTCGGACCCCGGCAAGGCCATCGGTGACTGGATGGCGAAGTCCGCCGGTGAACTGGCAGCCGCCGCAGGCGACTTGGCCGCCGAGGCCGTCGACACCACCACGAAGGTGGATCTCAACGCGCGCTGGTTCGTCGACAACTACGAGATGCTGCTGCCGCTGGGGCTGACTCTGCTGGTCGCGACCTTCTGTGCGCAGCTGGTGCGGGCCGCCGTCCGGCGCGACGGACAAGCCCTCACCCAGGCATTCACCGGCACCGCGTCCGGAGTCCTGTTCGCCTTCTGCGCCATCGCCTTCACCACGATCGCCGTCGACGTGGTCGACGCCGTCAGCGACGGCCTGTTCCAGGCCGCGCACCTGGACATCGAGTCGGCCGTGCGCCGCATCGTGAAGGTCAACCAGATCGCGTCACTGTCCAGCCTGGGCTGGCTCGTCCCGGTCGTCGCCGGTCTCGGCGCCGCCATCGGCGCCTTCCTCTACTGGTGCGTGATGATGGTCCGCAAGGTCGGCATCCTCGTCATGGTCACGCTGGCGATTTTCGCGTCGGCCGGCGGCGGCTGGGAGGTCGCCCGGCGCTGGCGCAAGGGCTGGGTCGAGGCCACCGCCACCCTCGTCGTCTCCAAGCTGTTGATGACCGTGATCTTCGTGCTCGGTATCGCCGCCATGGGCAAGACCGAGGCCAAGGACGGCATCGCCGCCCTCGCGGACGTCATGTCCGGCATCGTGATCATGGTCCTGGTGCTGCTGTGCCCGTACGCCGTCTTCAAGTTCGTGCACTGGGCGGCCGATGGCACCGACGGCGAGTCCATCCACCGGGCCGGCGGCGCTGGAGCGCAGATCGCCAGGGCGCATGCCGAGAAGGCTGCCCGCAAGGGCGCCGCGGCTGTAGCTACGGGCGGCGCGGCAGCCGGAGCGGGCGCCGCACCGCAGGGCCCCGACGCCGCCGGCGGGGACGGGTTCCCCGGTGACATCGCGGCCCACCCGACCGGCGGAGGCCAAGAAGGCAAGGAAGGCTCGCAGGGCGGAGGATCGGGCGTCTCCCCCGGTGGCGATGCCGGCACGTCGGGTCTGGAGAAGGCCGTCCAGCCCGCACCGACGAACGTGTCGGGCAACACCGGCGGCCAGGTGGGCGGCAGCCCGGAGCCGGGTGGATCCGGTGCGAGCGCCGCGTCCGGCCAGGGCGGCGGATGGCAGTCCGTCCCGCCTGCCACGACCCCGCCGCCGCAGGGCGCACCGCCGTCCTCCGGTTCGCAGACCTCCACGTCCAGCGGGGCGAGCGGACCGCCGCCGCCTCCGACCGGCCTCTGATCCCCTGCCCGCCTTCCGGGGGCGGGACGCGCACTGCTCCTCCCGCCCCCGGGTTCCACCCGCGCCTCCAGGACCCGCCCCTTGACTGATCTCTCCGTCGCCCCGGTCACGGTGAAGTTCCCGCACCGGTCCCGCCGCGGCATCCTCCTCGGCCTCTCCCTGCCCCAACTCCTCCTTGTTTCAGGCACGTTGGCGCTGCTGCTGGTGACGGTGGTCTCCACCGGGCTGCTCGGCGCCGTCGCCCTGACCCCGCTGTGGGCGGCATCCGGTGCGCTCGTCGCCATTCGCCGCCACGGCCGCTCCCTGATCGACTGGGCGCCGATCGTCGCCCGCTACGCGCACCGCCGCCGCACCGGCCAGACCCTCTGGCTCGCCCGGCCCCTCACCCGTCCCCGGCAGGACGGCATCCTCCACCTGCCCGGCACCGCCGCCTCCCTCACGGTGGTCACCCCCGGCGACTCCGCCAACGGCGCCGCGGCCGTGCACGACCCGCACCGGCAGACCCTGACCGCCGTCGCCCGCGTCAGCAGCCGCGCCTTCGCCCTCCTAGACCCCGCGACCCAGAACCACAACGTGAGCAGTTGGGGACGCGCGCTGGCGGGCATCGCCCGCACCGGGCACATCGCCACCGTGCAGGTGCTGGAACGCACCGTCCCCGACAGCGGCGACACCCTCACCCGCCACTGGACCCAGAGCGGACAGCCCCAGACCCCCGTCGCCGGACAGATCTACTCCGAACTGGTCGCCTCAGCCGGCCCGGCCGCGGCCCCCCACGAGACCTACCTCGCCATCTCCCTCGACCTCAAAGCCGCCCGTCGCCTGATCTCTCAGGCCGGCGGCGGACTTCCCGGGGCCTTCACCGTCATGGAGCAGACCACCGCGTCCATCGCACAGGCCGCCCGCAACGCCGGACTCCAGGTCACCGGATGGCTGACCTCGCGGGAGATCGCCGCCGTCATCCGCACCGCCTACGACCCAGGCGCCCTCGCCGCCCTCCAGCGATGGTCGCCGACCGGCCGCGCCGAGGCCGACCCCGCCGCCGCCGGGCCCGTCGTCCAGGTCGAGGAATACGACCGCCTCGCCACCGACAGCGCACGGCACGCAACGTACTGGGTGGAGAACTGGCCGCGCACCGAAATGGGAGCCGGGTTCCTGCACGGGATCATGTTCACCGCCGGCGTGCGCCGCAGCCTCTCCCTCATATACGTGCCGCAGGGACTCGAGTCCGCACTGCGGGATGTCCAGCGGAAGAAGGCGGCGATCATTGCCGACGCCAACGAGAGGGCCCGCCGGGGGCAGGTCGACTCCGAAGAGGACTCCGTCGAGTACGCCGACGTCAAAACACGTGAACGGCAGCTCATCGCCGGGCACGCCGACGTGGCCCTCACCGGATTGGTCACCGTCACCGCCGAGACCGACGCCCTCCTGGACTCCGCCTGCGCACAGATCGAGACCACCGCCGTCACCTCCGGCGTCGACCTGCGACGGCTCACCTATCAGCAGCCGGATGCCTTCGCCCTCGCCGCGCTCCCGCTCGCCCGGACCGCCCTGTGAACCCGACCCGCCCCCACCGGCCCGCGCCGCACGCTCGTCTTCGATCATCCGCGACGGGCCCTCCGTCGCCGCCCCTGCCTCCCGGCAGGAAGGACCACCACCTTGACCTCCCGCACACCTCCGGACGACGCGCACCCCTACCTCCGCGCCGCGAGCGCCGGCATCCGCCACCACACCCGGGCACTAACACCTTCAGACACCCACCCGTCACAGCCGGCGGACCGCCTGCACCTTGACGTGCTGCACACCCACCTCACCGCCCTGCACCAGCTCCTGGACCGGCTCGCCGACACCACCCGGCCACCGCACCCCACCGCCGGCCGCCACCTCGCCACCGCGCATACCCTCCTCTGGCAGGCCACCAGCGAGGTCCACTCCGCCTTCCACCTGCTGCCCAGCAACACCGCAGCAGAAGCCGAGACCAGCGCATGCCATCCCGAACGGCTGCCCGAGGGACCGCCCGTGCTGACCATCTGCCAGCGCCACCTCGCCGCCGGGCACAGCATCCGCCGCAAGACCACCCCCACCGACCTCCGCCCGCACACCACGGCCTGCGTGCGATGAGCACCACCCGCAGAATCGAGGGCCCCCGATGAGCCACCGGCCCGCCCGACGCGCCTCCGCCAGCCCGCTGTTCACCCCCCACGGCACCGACCGCGCCAGCCGCAAGGCCGCACGCCGCCAGCTCGCCGAAGCCACCGCCAGGGTCCGCGCGGAAACCAGCGCCCACCAGGCCGAGAGCACCTCCGCCGAGCACGAGATGCCCACCGCGTTCTACCCGCCGAGCGGACGTCCCGGAACCGCCTCCGCCCGTGGGAACCGGCTGAAGCTGCCCGCCCACCGCATGACGACGGCAGTGGCCGCCGGCGCATACCCGTTCCTGGCCGAAGGCGGGCTCGGCGCCGAAGGCATCTACGTCGGGCGGGACGTCCACGCCGAAGCGTCGTTCGTCTTCGATCCGTTCGCGCTGTACGGACGGGTCGAGGGATTCACCAACCCGAACCTCCTGCTCGCCGGAGTGATCGGCCAGGGCAAGAGCGCGCTCGCCAAGAGCTTCGCCCTGCGGTCAGTGGCCTTCGGATACCGCGTCTACGTTCCGTGCGACCCGAAAGGCGAATGGACGCCGGTGGCCGAAGCCCTCGGCGGCCGGTCCGTCGCTCTCGGCCCCGGCCTGCCCGGACGGCTGAACCCCCTGGACGCGGCACCGCGCCCACAGAGCATTGTGGAGGCCGACTGGGCCGGTGAGATCCGCAAGCGGCGCCTTCTCCTTCTCGGCTCCCTTGCCCGGACGGTTCTGGGCCGGGACCTGATGCCCATGGAACACACCGCCCTGGACGTCGCCCTGGACGCCGTCGTCACCCGCGCCACCGCCACCGGACGTACGCCGCTCCTCGGCGACATCGCCGCCACCCTCAACAATCCGACTGCGCTCGACGAGGCCGCCGGGATGTTGTCGGGCCAACTCGCCGACGCCGCCCGCGACTTGGCCCACGCGATGCGCCGCCTGGTGCACGGTGACCTGGCCGGCATGTTCGACGCGCCCTCCACCGTCGCCTTCGACCCGACCGCGCCGATGCTCACCATCGACCTGTCCCACCTCGGCGGCTCCGGCGACGACACCGCCCTTGTCCTGGCGATGACCTGCGCAAGTGCCTGGATGGAATCCGCCCTCTCCGACCCGAACGGCGGCCGACGCTGGATCGTGTACGACGAGGCATGGCGGTTGATGCGGCACGTCGGACTGCTCCAGCGCATGCAGGCCCAGTGGAAGCTCTCCCGCGGTCTCGGCATCGCCAACCTGATGGTGATCCACCGGCTGTCCGATCTACTCACCGCCGGCGACGCCGGATCACAGGGCCGGGCCCTGGCCGAAGGGCTCCTCGCGGACTGCTCCACCCGCATCATCTACCGCCAGGAGACCGACCAACTCCAGGCCGCCGCCTCGCTGCTCGGACTGACCTCCGTCGAAATGGACGCCATCGCCCACCTCAACCGAGGCCGTGGCCTGTGGAAAGTCGCCGGACGATCTTTCATCGTGCAGCACCTCCTGCACAGCCACGAGCTGGCGCTCTTCGACACCGACGCCCGCATGCACTGAAACATGACATTTTCCGCAAATCATCCGGTTCCGACCGGCTCAGGGATACACACAGGACAGGGATGTACGACACCTCCACCTACCCCCATGACATCCGTAGTACCAACCCCGACTACCTCCGGGCAGCGGCGCGGAGCCTCGAAAGGTGCGCAGACCGACTCCCGCAGTCCGTCGCCAAAGGACAGGGCGAGGCCATCAGCGAGGCGATCGATGCGGCGCTCGCACAGATCACCTGGGAATTGAACTGCCTCGCCGATGACCTGGTCACCAGTTTCAACGGCAGGGGCAGCGACCGCGACATGCACGCGACGGCTATTCGCCAGTGTGCAGCGCCTCTGGGGCTCGCCCACCACTACCTGGCCAAGGCCATGGACCAGATCAGCTCCCACCACCAGTTCTTCGCGCCCGCCACGGACGCGCAGATCGAAGCCCCGAAAGATCTGCTCCCGGTCTTGCAGCAGGACATCGAGCACGCTCGCACCGCGATCTACGCCACCGCGAACCAGTTCAAGACCAACGCTTCTCCGCTAGCCAGCAGCCCCACCGCCAGCACGCCCACGCCGAACTGACGGCCCTACAGACAAAAAGCGCCGAGTTCACGACCAGCGCGGCCTCAATCCCGACGAACGGAAGCGCACATAACCAGTTCCAAGCCGGACTACTACGAGTGGGAACGCTCGCGCCGGGTACCTCGGTGGCTTCCGGAAAGGGCCCCGACGTCAGCGGCCGCTGTCCAGCCCGAACCCTACGTGCAGCCGCCGGATTCCGGCGTCTCCGTCCGCGCTGCAACGGAGGCTCTCCAAGCCGCCCCCGATATCGATCGGTTCACCGAGGTGTACGAGCACACCGTCGACGAAGGTCACGGCGCGTTCGCCCAGTTGCACCAGTTCCTGGAAAGCGCGGCCAACTGGTGCCGCGACCGCGGCGCACTCGACTCCGCAGGCGAACTGGATTCGTGGACGACCCGTTTGGAAGAACTGATCGAAGACGCCCGGCTCCTGCCGGAATCGCTGACCATCGAATCTGCCAGGCCGCCCAGGAACGAACGCCGGAGGCAGGCCGCCCTCCAACCGTCTCCGAGCGCATCCACCACCAAACCCGCGCCCGTGCTGCCCGCCGACGGGCCGCGCGCCGGAGCAGCTGCGCCTGCGGCGGTACGCCACCGCTGACTCCCGTGGATCCACTCCGTGCCGCCACAGACACCGAGGAACCGGCAGCAACAGAGACACCGCAAGAGGCTTATGAAACCCGACATCCAGCGCGAACTGATACCGCCCGACGACGCTCTCCGCCTCATCGGCGCGCTCAACGCGATGAAAGCCAAGTTCAACGACTACGCCCAGCGGTGGCAGCTGCTGGACGAAAGCGGCCACGTGCCAGCCGAGCCTTCGTATACCGAGCTTCTCGGACACGCGACCGGTGCGCAGGATCTCTCCCGCGACGTGCTCCGGCTCACGGGCGAGTTCGCCGCGAGTCCCCACAGCACAAACCGCGCAGGCCGCACCACCCTGGCCCATCTCGCGACGGCGAGCACCTTCTCGGCCCACGCGGCATCGCACTTCGCGGAGACCGCGGAGGCCGCCCTCGGTCTGCCGCGCTCCTCTCGCCTGACCGACCAGCGCTACGTGACGAACCGCATGGTCATCGACCACGCCTCGGCGCGTGCCTTCTTGCGGCGCACGTCGGAATCCCTCCGCGACGCGGCCAAGGAACTCGAAGACCACCTCGACTTCCACCGCTTCCTCTCGACACTCACCCCTCAGCAAAGCCCCGCGCTTGCACCACCCAGGCCGAGCAGTCGCCGCCGCTAGCCCCTGGGCGAAGATCCGAGCCGGCATCACCACCTCAAGGAGTCCCCTGAACCGCCCCGCCCATTTCAGCGACGCCGACTGGGCCGACTACCAGCAGTGCCAGGCCGAGCACGATGACCTCATGGCGCAGGCCGCCGATCGCGAAGCCCAGATGGAAAACGATCTGATCTCCACCTACGACGAGTACGCATTCGACTTCACCCCGATTCCGGAGCCCCGCCCCGTCCTGCGGACACCACCACTGCACCGCACGCCCGCCTCCCGCAGGAGGAACCGTGGGCACTGACGACGACAACACCCGTGCCGACGACAGCGCGACGCCGCTCGCGCCGCTTCCCGACCATCGCCGTGCGGCCACCGCGTGGTGGCAGGAGCTGTGGCGCCGGCACGCGCACATCACCACGCCGCTGCGGCAGCGTGGGCTGGAGTGCGACATCGAGTTCGGCCTGAGCGCGTATATGGTGCGCGTCTCGCTCCCCGACGGCAGCTACCTGATCATCTCTCCGCCGCAGGAGCCGCCGTCCAGCCGTCCGCCGGGAGACCCGGAGGGATGGTCCGTCACCCGCCAACACCCCGACGCCCACGAGCAGTTCGAGCTGATCTACGACTCGACTCCCTCAGCCGACCCCGGCGTTCCCGACCGGCCAGAAATCTCCAACGGCGCCAGCGTCCCGCCCATGATCGAGGTCATCGACGCGAGGCTCACCCAACTCGGCGTGCGCGCCCAGGATCTCGACGACGTACACGCGCGGGTCTCCGACCACGGCACCGCCCAGGCGGGCGACGGCAGCCGCCCGGACCGCATCACGCACGGCACGGCGCACGCCTCCCACGTCACCGCCGCAGTCGACAACATCAACCGGCACCGCAGCAGCAGGGAAGGCTTCATCGCCACGGTCCGGGCTCCGGCGCCGCCAGCCGCCGGGCCGTCCCCGCACACACCGGTGAGCCGATGACCCACCCGACCACAGACCGCCTCCCCCAGACGCCTCCGTACGTCCATATCGTGTGGGACTGGAACGGCACCCTCAAGGACGACGTCGGCGACCTCCTCGACGCGGTCAACCACACCCTCACGGGACTGCGGGCGGCGCCCATCGACCTGGCCACCTACCAGGCCAAGCACACGGTCCCCATCCGCACTTTCTACGACCGGCTTCTGAACCGCCCGGTGACCGATGGTGAATGGGCCCAGGCTCAGGCCGACTTCGCGGTGTTCCTGCGCTCACGGCCGCCCCGCCTCCGCCCGGAAGCCAAACAACTCCTGCGCCAGGCAACGGTGTTGGGGCACAGCCAGTCGCTCCTGTCGCTGTATCCGCACGACGTGCTCGTCGAGGAGACCGACCGGCTGGCCATCACCGGCGATTTCAGCCGCATCGACGGCCGACGCGGTCGCGACGGGACCAAGGCAGGTGTCCTTGCCGACCACCTCGCCGCCCTGCCGGACGCTCTGCGATCCCGGCCAGTCCTCGTCATCGGGGACAGCGTGGACGACGCCCGTGCCGCACACGCGGTCGGCGCCCGGGCCGTCCTGCACTCCGGCGGCCTCGACTCCGCCCACACCCTGCGCCGCGCCGGACTTACCTTCACCCCCACCCTGGAAGCCGCCCTCGCCCTCGGTCTCCGCCAGTGCACGAGCCCGCCCCGCCGCCGGCACACGCCCCTGGCGGACCCGGCCCCGGCGCCCGGTCCGCCACCACGCCGCCTGCACTGACCTGGAGTTCCCCTGCAACACCCCGATTTCGAGCAGTACGACAACGTCGGCCGCACCGCCGACCAGATCCGCGCCTACCACACACGATCCGCCACCAGGGACGACCTGTACCGCTGGGCCGATCGCGACGCCGGAGCCTTCCGCGAGCATCATCCCCTGCCGCCCGAACCGTTTCCCGCTCCCGATCTGAGCACGTTCGGCCAGGCTCTGGACGCGGCCGACACGCCAGCCGAGTTCAGTACCGTCCTCAACACCCTGCTGGACGCGGTCGCCCCGTTCCTCAACGAGGTCATCGAGCACCTGGCCGCCACCGCCAAGTGGAAGGGCCAAAACCGCGGAGCCGAACCCGAGTCACCACCCTGGCTGCTGCGCGGCGCCGCCAGCAGCATCGCCTCCGCCATCGCCATGGCGACCGAAGCCGACCTTTCGATCCTGCGCGCTCACTACGACCCGCCCCCGGACATCACCGCGCCCATGAAGCAGGTCCGCACCACTCCCGCCACGCCCCCGGCCCCGCCCGGACCGCAGCCCGGAAACAGCGGCCCACGGCGCTGACCACGCGACGCACCAACCACCCGCCGCCACACCTCAGGAACCATGCCAGCCCTTCCCACCGACCTGCCCGCCTTCGCCACCGCCCTCGCCGACCGCCTGCCCGGCACATGGGCCACCAGCCACGCACACATCGACAACCACGACCCCTCCTGCCTCACGAACCGTGTCTGGGACAACGGCCATGTCCTGTCGGCAACAGGGTTCGATCGCACGGTCGAAGTCGTCCTTCTCAACGGTCAAGACAGCCAGCAGCTGGTGGTCTTCGAACGGCCCGTGGGACGCGGCAACGAGTTCCTCGTCGCCCCGATGGAACCCACCGGTTTCAAGATCCACCAGATCTCAGGTGTGGATGAGCCCAACGGCATCGTCGTGCCCGGCGATCCGCAGCGTGCCGCCGCCGATGTCGCCCGCCGCGTCCTGCCCCGCTACCAGGCAGCCCTGGAAGCAGTGCGCCACAACGCGGACATCCAGCCCGAGCCACCGCACCGCAAGCCCGCACCCGAACCTGCCCAGAACCTCACGCTGATCTGGTACCCGGACGGTGTGGTGGGCGCACCCTACAAGTCGGTGCCCCAGGACGCTTATGACGTGCTCTACAGCTGCAGCTTCCAGTACCGGCCGCACGAGGCAGCGTTCGCCCTGCCGGCCTCCTACAGTCGCGCCGAGCGGGCCCTGTTCCTCCACGCCGCGGTCCGGTTGCTCACGGCCCAGGGCATCGGCGTGAATTTCCGCCACGCCACGCCAGCCGCCCCCACCGTGACCCCGGCCCGCCCGCTCATACCCACAGCCGCCTCCGCGGCCCAGCGGCGGTAGCCGCTTGCGTCCGCGCGTCATGGAGTTGTTTCCCTCGGATCTCGACCAGCGGGTGCTCCTGCACAACGTGGCCGACCGGCTCAACACCGTGGCCGACCACCTCCCTCTCCCCTACCAGATCGGCCCCGATCCGGCGCTGAGCGAGATCCTCGATGACGAAGGGCGTAACCTGGCCCGCCTGCTCGGCTACCTGACCGGGCAACACGCCTTCCGCCACCGGGCCACCGCCAACTACCCCGACCAGGCCACGGCCGCCCACCGCCGCGTCACCCTCGCGCTCGCCGAGGCCGCCGAGCCGACCGGTAGCGCGCTCGCCGCCCTCAGCTCCGCCGTTCACCACCTCGCGCGCCTCGCCGACCTCACCCACCAGCGTCCCGGCCCCGCCCGCACCCGGGCCATCGCCGCCGCCCACCAGGACCTCGTGGACCGTGTCGGCGAGAGCCGCACCCAACTCGCCTGCGCCGCACGGCACTTGCGTTCCACCGCCGACACCCGCACGGCACCACCAGCGACCGTCCCGGTCCCGCCGACCGCATCAGCCGCTCCCTCCCGCACCCGCTGACCCGCACACCCCTGGACCATCGGCCCATTGCGGCGCACCAGCGGCAGCCGCGCTCCCGCCACTGTTCACCACCGCCACTCCCTGAACCGTCCCGCCTAGGAACTGCCTTTGCACGTAAGCGAGTTCACCCGAGCGCTCGCCGACCGCCTGCCCGGCTGGCAGCCCGACCCGATGGCCGTCCCCATCGCCACCGATCCGGCCAGCGGCCGGATCTGGGACAGCGGCCCCCTGCCCTACGCCGCGTTCGAAACGGACAGCGTCTCGCGTAGCGTCCTCACCCACCACGGTGGCCTGCAGTTGTACGTCATGCCCCGCCCCCACCGGCCCGAGCAGTACCTGGTGCTGCCGATGCTGCCCGCCAACACCCGCCACCAGCATGTCCAGGGCCTCAAGGCGCCGCGCGGCATCGCCGTCCCCGCCGACCCCGTACGGGCCGCGGCCCGGCTGCACCGCCGGCTCCTGACCGACTACCGTCTCGCGGCGCCAGCCCCGATCCGGCGCAGCAGCCCCGGCCACCTCCAGATCCACGTCGCCCTCGACCACCACCGGCGTCCGCGGATCAGCACCGGCTACATCAGCGTCTTCCGCGAATTGCTCGCGCACGGCGGCTTCCTGCTCGACCCCGCCACCGGTGAATGCCACCTCCCCGACACCCTCACACCCGAGCAGACCAGACGCCAGCTGATCATCAGCCTGCACCGTCTACGGCTGAAGGGCTTCCACATCACCATCCCCGCCACCGGCGGACCGCGCTCCTACCCTCCCCTGGGACCCGTCGCACCGCGCAGGGGGTTGTCCCGATGAGCCTGACCAACGAGGACTTCGTCCGCGCCCGCCTGGCCACCTGGCAGCGCCGCATCTACGAGACTGCCACCGCCCTGGCGCCGCCCGCCACCAGCGGCGCGGAGGCTTTCGTGCCCGTGCTGGACCAGCTAGTCGCCGTGTACAACCTCTCCTCCGGGCTCGTCGCGGACCTGCGCCAGTCCGCCGACAGCACCCTCGCGAAGACCGGCGTGGGACGCGAGTATCTGGCCCAGCTGGCCGCGGCCCTCTCGCACAGCAACGGTGCAGCCACCCACCTGAGCACGGCCGTGACCGGCCTCGCCGACATCCACCAGCTCACGCCGCCCCCGCCCGGCACCGCCGCCCCGGTCGAAGCCCGACTGGCCGTCACGCTCGGCCACGCCGCCGCACTGCGCGACCTCAACCGGGCGCTTGAGGCCGTGACCAGCTCACCCGCCGGGGCGGAGAACACGTCGGGCCCCTCCGCGATACCCGTCACCGGGCAGCACAGCAGGGCCGCTGACGCAGGTGGTACCCATCCCACGCGCCGTCGCCCCTGACACCTCGCGACCAACTGCTCCCGCCCGTAAGTACTTTGGAGTTGCTTTGGCCACCCGTTCCTTCATTGCCCGCCCTACAGATTCAGGTTCCGGCTACGGCTACGGCTACGCCGGTATCTACGTGCACTGCGACGGTGTGCCCAGCCACCATCTGCCGCTGCTGCTGGCCGCCTTCCAATGGCGCTTCGCTCGCGATCTGCCCGCCATGAAGCGCGCTCTCATCGATGACGTCGCCGTCGGGTGGGACGAGCTGGGCACCGATCTCCTCGACGATGCCCCTCCCCCGCTCGCGGCCGCACTCACCGGCGGCGAGCACTGGCCCAGCCGTACGCTCGACCACCTGATCACCCCCGGCGGCTCCCCGCCGGTGCGCATGACGGTCACCGACGAGACCGCCGACGAGCAGGACATGCAGTGGGGCTACGTCCTGCGCCACGAGGGGATCGAGGTGATCAGCCTCCTGCACGAGGACATCGGACCGCTCGTCGACTGGGCCACCGACCCGCGCACCGTCTTCAGCGACCACCCGGCGGACTGGTCCTCCTCCGCTCCCGCTCCGGCCATCCGGGGATCGCGCAGTACGCCGCCGCCGAGCGCTCCCGCGGCATCCCCGGCGAAGGCCGGCACCCCGCGCCCCGCCGCGCGCCGCTAGTCCCCCCTCGTCTTCCCGGAGCCTTCCCTGCCCCCGCACTCCACCCCCCTGATCACCGTCGTCATCGCCAGCCGCCTGCGCGAAGACCGGCTCGACTACCTGACCGCCATGCACGCCAGCCTCACCCGACAGTCCGTGCCGTGGGAGGCCGTGATCGCGCTCGACGGCGCCCCGCCCGACCTCCTCCCGGCCCCGCTCGCGCACGACCCCCGTGTCCGCACGCTTTCTCTGCCCCGACCAGTCGGCGCCGCCTGCGCCCGGAACCTGGCCCTCGCCCACGTCCGCACCCGGTACACCAACTGGGCCGACGACGATGACGAGTTCACCGACGACGCCATGTCCGTACGGCTGAACACCCTGGAATCGACCCGGGTGGGCTGGTGTGCGGGATGGAGCGAGGACCAGCACCCCGACGGCTCGACCACCCTGTGGCGATGCCCCACCCCGCCCGGCCACCATGAGGCCGGCGACGTATGGACGTACTGGAAGTCCCCGGCGGCCACCATCCCCATCGGGCCGACCACGATCCTCGCCCGCACCGACCTCGTGCGCGCCGCCCCGATGGGCGGCCTCGTCCAGGGCGAGGACTACTGCGCGGCCCTCGGCCTCACCGCTCTCTCACCCGGAATCCTGCTGCCAATCCCCGTGTACAGGTACCGCAAGTGGAACGGGCAGATGACGGCCCAGGTGGGATACGACCAGTTGGAGGCGGCGGCCCGGGAACACGCCTGGCAGTACGGCCGCAGCCTGCGCACGGTCCTGCGCGGTGGCAAGGACCAGGTTCATGGCTGAGGCGCAGATCATCCTGTCGCACAGCCGGGAGTCGGGCATCGTCGCCATCGCCTCCGGCGAGCAGTACCCGTGGGCGCGCAGCGCCCTCGCGGAGAGCGGCTTCCGGCGGGACAACGAGGGCGCCTACCACCTGCCGGTGGACGGCAACGGGACCACGGTGGTCGACCTGGTCCGCTGCGCTAAACGGCATCGCACCACCGTGCACATGAGCAGCCGGCGCTTCATCGGCGATGCCGCCCGCGACCTCGCGCGCCAACTGCCCGGCCAATGGATCACGTCGGTCGAGACCTACTCCCACCCCGCCTGGCAGGAAGACCTCGTGCCCTGGATCTGGGACAGCGGCGAACTAGGCCGCGCCCTCCAGAGCGAGCGCATTCCCTACGCCGCCACGCTCACCGACACGGTGCAGGGCACCATGCTGCTGCTTGTCGAGCGCCCCGGCAGTCAACTCGACTATCTGGTCGGCGCCTTCGGCCCGGAAGGGCTCGCAGAAGGCTACGGCGATCCGCACGCGCCGCGCAGTATCGTCCTGCCGCCGTTCCCCGGCCTGGCGGCCCGGGCCGTCGCCGACCAGTACCTGCCCTCCTATGAGCAGGCCGTCCACGCCCGCCGAACTGCGGCCATCGCCGCCGCACTCGGGGGCATCCGCTCCGAGCACAACAGCTGGCGGGCCATGATCGCCTCCGGCCGCTCCAGCGACGCCACCCCGCAGAACGCTGCCGCACTCGGCGCCGCGACCGAGGAATTCCTCGACCACTCCTGGCGCCGCTTCCTCACCGTCGTCGACCACGCCCCCACGCTGATCGCCCGGTGCCGTCCCGCCAGCAGCCCGTGGCCCGACGACGCCGCGACGCTCACCCGCCTGACCGACGTCCTGAGCGATGCCGAGACCCTCCTCGACGAGGTGGTCCACGGAAATTCCGTGCCCTCGCAGGAACGCAACGCCCGCGCGTGGCCGGCCATCCAGACCTGGCTCACCGACGGCGAGACCTTCCTGCGCCAGGCCCGCGTGAGCGCACCCCACCGCCGCCCCTCTCTCCCCCTCTCCACGCCGGTCCACCCCCTTACCGCAGTCCCTCCCGCGCACCGCAGCCACTGACCGCTCCACCCCGACAACGTGAGGAGAACCCCGCCCCCTTGCAACCCGGCACCCACTTCGCCTTCGGCACCCACGACACGCACGGCATCGTCGCCTCCTTCACCTCCGCCATGCCCGCGCACCTCGGCGCCTGGTACCTGGAGCGCGAGCAGTTCGAGCCCGTCCCCGGCGAACCCGGGCTGTACCGGCTCAGCGAGCCCGAGCGCGACGGTCCCCGCCGGACTCGCCAGGCCGTCGACGATCTGCGCCTCCAGGGCTACACCGTGCAGGCCGACATCCCCCTCGCCCCAGCCCTCACCGCCAGACCGCCACGCCCGCTCGTCCGGCCAGGCGGACTCCAGGAACGCCGCAGCCGTCTCGCCCAGGCCGCCGCCGGCCGAACGACCCAGCGCGCCACACCGCCCGCCACCTCCGCGCCGGCCGCCCGGCCGACCCCGCCGAAGCCCACCTACGCACCGACCGTCCACCTGACCGCGTGGGGCCATGGACGGTCCCGATGACCCCCGCGATCAGCCCAACGCCCGAAGGCCCCCTGCCGGTGTCACCCGAACTCGCCAACAGTGCACGCGACTTCCGGCTGCGGATGGCGGTCATCGACCGCAATACCGAAACCGCGCTCGACATGACACGCGACCGCTACGGCCGCACCGTCCACGCAGACGCCGCGGCAGCCGCACGAGCCCACCGCGACAAGGCGGCGGTCGAGGCGTACACGGCCTACCTCGCCCCGTACTCCGACGCTCTGCTCGATGCCGCCCGTCGTGCACTCCAGGAGCTGCCGCCCGCCCGGCACCTGGCCGGGTGGCGGGCCGTGCTGGACGGTCTGGCCGTCTCCGCCTCCGAGATCCGCCAGGTCCTGGACCAACCCGCCGCCCCCGGCTCCCCGGCCGAACGCGCGCAGCACTCAGCGCTGTGGCCGCACCTCACCGCCTGGGCGGATCACAGCGTCATCGCCAGCGACCTCGCCGACCAGAACCAACACCAGCGCCACAAAGCCCCGTTGACCGCCGAAGAACAGCAAATGTGGACCGAGATGGCCCAAGCTGCTCAGAGGCGAGGCGAGCTGGAGTTGACCGAGTCGTGGTACGCCGCCGACGGGCAGCCGATCACCCTGGCCCATCTGATCGAAGACGACGACTCGACGGTGGTCGCGCTGCGAGGCGATCCGGACGCACCGGGCTGGCAGGTGATCGGGCACTACGCCCACGAGTACGAGGCGGGGAAGGTACTGCCCGCCCCGGTTCCGCCCGGCGTACTGCGTGCAGACGTCTCCCGTTACAACCGCCCAGCACCGGTCCCGGAGTTGTCGCTGCAGGAACTCATCCGCGACGTCGTCGAAGGCCGGACCGCTGGAGACGCATCCGACGCTCTCCTCGGCGCCGTCCAGCGCGGCTATGACGCGGGCCCGATGGTCCGTCTCCAAGAACTCCTGGAAACAAGCGGCCAGTTCGCCCGCGCCCTGGAGACCGTGCAGGGCCGCCAGATCGCCGTCCGCCTCTCGGCGCTGGGCCGACAGATCGAATTCCTCACCCACGAAGTCCAGGCGGCGGCCCAGGACCTCGGCGCGACCGTCGCCGTCCTGCCGCCGCACCGCACGCCCGCACCGCGCGTTCGCCCGCGTCCAGCCGTGGACACCACACCACCAGCGGCGCCACCCGTGGCTCCAGTCACCACACGCCGCCTCTAGGGTCTTGCCGCAGACACCCGGGCAAAACGCCCTTGGCCCCGGTCCCGACTGCGCACCGCTGTCGGCTCGTCTTCCTCGCCCTGGAGCATGTCGGCAGTCATTGCCCATCGTTCGTGGTCCAGCCACGCACCGTTGATGTGCTGGAAGCTCCGGGCCCGCCTCGCCTTCGCCCAACACCCCACCGTTTTCCCGCCACCACCGATAGGAGATCCGCCTTGCCCGAAGCATCAGCAGAGCCGTTCATGACGATCCGGCACACCATCACCGGCGAAATCACCACCACCGGCTACAACGCCGCCGCCCGGCGGATCCTGCTCCAGGCCGGCTTCGAAGAGACGCCAGGCTGCGCCTGCCGAGCGACGGAACCCGGTACGGAGCGGACGCACGGGCCTGCCCGGCAGCCAGCGAGCTGCTCATCGCCGGCCATCCCCTGCACCCGGACCGAGCCCTCGGTCGGCCGGTGAGCGCCGACGGTACGCCCCGGTTGGCCCGGTCGCCGATGTCGGCACAGTCCGTGATCCGCTCCGAGAGCGGCCAGCCTCTCCAGCGCATCGCCAACCCCGCCCGCACCCGCACCTGTTGAAGGACCCTCGTCTTGACCACACCCGGAACGCCTACCAGTCCAGCGCGCACCAAGGGCGGCGAACTACGGGCCAAGGTGGCCCGACTGCTGGCCGACCGGCCGGCGGACACGCTCACCATCGGGGGCATGGCCAGGCAGCTGGGCCACTCCCACGGCGCCGTCCGCAACGCCGCCCTCACCCTGGTGCGACGCGGCGAGGCCGACCAAGGCGGAAGGGGACAACCGGAGTTCCGCGCGAACGCGAAAACCGCCGCAGCCGCGCAGACCGCTGTGATCAGCCCACCGGGCACCCACTCTCCCCGCGCCCAGGCGGCCACGGCCCGCACGACCATTCCCGCAGCAGCCACGCCCAGGCAGACCGGCCCGATCCGCCGCGCGGGGGGCCAGGTCTACCACCCCCGGGAGCTGGCCGATCTGCCCGACGTCGAGGCGTTGAATCGCTTGCGCGACGCCGACGTGCCGGTGCTGCTCTACGGCCCTCCGGGCACCGGCAAGACGAGTCTGGTCGAGGCGGCGTTCCCGGACCTGCTCACCGTCGCCGGTGACGGCGACACCACGGTCGGCGACTTGATCGGCGAGTACACACAGGACGACGCGGGAGCCTACGTCTTCCAGTACGGTCCGCTGGTCACCGCGATGACCGAGGGCCGCGCCCTGCTGATCGACGATGCCACCCTGATCTCACCGAAGGTCCTGGCGGCGCTGTATCCCGCGATGGACGGGCGCAGGCAGATCCAGGTCAAGGCCCACAAGGGCGAGACCATCAAGGCCGAGCCGGGCTTCTACGTGGTGGCGGGCCACAATCCCGGCGTCCACGGGGCGGTATTGACGGAGGCGCTCGCGAGCCGGTTCAGCGTGCAAATCCAGATCGGCACGGACTATGACCTCGCCCTGGCGCTGAGGATCGATGCCCGGGTGGTCCGGGTCGCCCGACACCTCGCCCACCAGGTCGAACTCGGCGAACTGGGCTGGGCCCCCCAACTGCGAGAGCTGCTCAGCTACCAGAAGACCGAGGCCGTCCTCGGCACCAAAGCCGCGCTCGCGAACCTGGTCGGCATCGCTCCTCTGGAGGATCGCGACGCCGTCGCCGCTGCCGTCATCAAGGCTGCCGGCGTCAAGAAGATCGCGCCCCTCACCCTCGGCAAGCAGCTCTCCGCCTCGGCCGTCCGGCAGCCCCCGGGCAGCACCGGCTCCGCGCACCGGGGCCGCTCGCGATGAGCGCCCACCACCACGTCCAGTCCCCCGCCACCACGCCCGACGACGACGCCGACCTCGCGCGATGGGACGACGACGGCGCCCCGCCCGCGCAACCCCGTTCCTCCCCGCACTTGTGGCTACGCGTGGGAGCCGAACTCGGCGATCGGCTGGTCGCCCTCTCCGGCCGCCAGGACCTCCTCGTCACCTGCCGCCCCGGCACGCGCAGCGGCGCACCGGCCGCGTTCTTCCCCACTCTGGGCGAGGTCGAGTTCGACGCCGGCCTGTTCGCCCCGCTCCAGCCCCACGAGATCCATCCACGGATCGTGGGCGACGAGGAACGGTATCCCGCCGCCTGGGGAGTGTTCGTCCACGAGGCCGCACACTCGGCCCACTCCGTCTGGACGAAGCCTGCCGGAGCGAACCCCCGTGTCGTCGAGGCCGCGCTCCTGCTGGAGGAGAGCCGCGTCGAAGGCGCACACCTGATCACGCGGCCCACGGACCGCACGTACCTGCGCACCAGTGCCCGAACCCTGGTCATGCCCGACATCGCCCACCCCACCCTCCAGGGCATCGAGCACGCCGCCGCCGTGGCGGCCCTGGTCCTCGGCCGCCGTGACGTCGGCATCCTGGACGCCGGCGAGACCCGGGCCGTCGCCGATCTGTGCGAAAAGGTGCTGGGCGCAGACCTGCTGGCCACACTCACCCGCATCTGGACCGCAGCCCACCAGTGCGCCGACCACGACGCCACGACTATGCTCGCGCACGCTCAAAAATGGTGCGACGCTCTGGACACCGCGGCCCCCGCCCTGCCCGTGCCGGAGAACCTCACCGATCTGCTGTCCGGCGCCGTGGGGGTCGTCATGGACAGCACGGCAGCCACCGACGCCGCCGACCTCGCGGCACAGGCCGCAGCGACCAACGCCATGGCCGCGCAGTCCAAGGCGCAGGCTCAGGACCGCGCCCAGCGGGCCGGCCAGCGGCGCAAAGCCGCCGCCACCGCCAAGTCGGTCTTCAACGCCCGTGGCACCACTGTCGCTCCCGACGGCACACCGGCGCCCTACGGCAACCCGGTTACCGGCACCCGCAGGCCCACCGCCGCCGAGCAGAGTGCCGCCGCGCGCCTGAGCCGCGCCCTGCGTGCCGCCGCCTACCGCGAGCGGACCGAGGAGCGGACCACCAGCCCCACCCCGCCCGGCCGCCTCAACATGCGCGCGGCCCTCGCCCGCGACGCTCAGCGCGCGGCCGGGTCGGTCCCCACCGCGGAACCGTTCACCCACACCCGCCGCCGGAACTCCCCCACCCCACCGCTGCGTGTGGGTATCGCCGTCGACGTCTCCGGCTCCATGCGTGCCGCCTGCGCGCCCGTCGCGTCCGCTGCCTGGATCGTGGCACGCGCAGCAGCCCTGACCGACCCCGACTCCCTTACCGCCACCATCGCCTACGACAAGCACCTGACCGCATTGACCCGACCCACCCACCGAGCACCAGAGCGCGTGACGACGTTCGATGCCAACGGCGGCCACCACAACCTCGGCGACGCCATCGACGCACTCGACCACGGCCTCGAACTCAGCCGCCCCGGCGCCGGCCGCCTCCTCGTGATCGTCACCGACGCCCGCTACGGCAGCGACGAAACCGCTCAAGCCGTCACCCGCGTCAAGCAGCTCACGACCGCCGGCTGCGCCGTACTCCAGCTCACCCTCACCGCGAAGTCCCACCACTTGCCGGGGACCACCTTGCTGCACCTGCCCCAGCCCTCCAGCGCTCCCGCCGCCATCGCCACGGCGGCAACAGACGCCATCCGCAGGACACGCTGAAACGACGCAGAAGGCGGAAGCGTCCCCGAGACCACCGCCAAGCACTCCAGACCACCTCCGTCCGCCGCATGAACCGTGCATCTGATGCACGACCCTCCGCAACGACCCAGGCCACCACCCCAACCGCCAACGAAAGGCACTCGATTTGAAGCCCCACACAAGCAGCCCGACCTCGAACGTAACGCCCATCAAACGGAATACCCCGGGGGTTCGTACGGAGTGGACCGTCAACCACCCCTGCGGCCACGAGGTCGTCCATGATCTGTCCGGCCGGCCCGCCGACCGGCGGGCCGGGTTCGCACGCTGGCTCGCGGAGAGAGCCTGCACGGACTGCTGGAAGGCCGCCCGTGACACCGATTCCGAGTCGAAGGAGCAGTGGCTCGCCGCCAAGCGGGCCGAGGAGCAGCAGGCCGCCGCGGAGTGGGCGGCCCGTTTCGACATGCCGCCGCTGGAAGGACCCGAGCGGGCCCTCGACTGGGGCGAACGGTCCCGTCACCAGCTGATGACCGCCGCGCACGCCGCGCTCGTCATCGAAGGCACCTGGGGCGAGGCCGACTGGGCGGCGCTGGAGGACAAGGCCCGGACCGTGACGCGTGCGGGATGGTGGATCGATCAGCGCGATGCAGAAGGCGCTGACCTGCTCGAACTCCTCGACGCCGTAGCGGAGCAGGATCGCGGGACGGAGAACCCGTTCCGCTGACCGGCCCGGAACATAGCCGACCATCGCCGGTTAGCCAAACCGGCGATCCTGCGGACCATTGATCTTCCCGCCGCCACCCCGCCCGTGTGGAAGGTCCTGCATGTTCCCGTCATCCTCAACTCCTCGGCCGACGCCGGCCTTCGCCCCAACGCCCGACCCGCTCACCAACGCCCGGGACATCACCCACGCCCACTTCCGGGCCGGTGACCAGGTCGTCATCCTCAAAGGCGTGGCCGGCAGTGAACTGTGGGGGGATGCGATGCGCGTCGTCGCCCCCTCGTGGCACACCCCGACCGACGAGGACGGATGGCGGCTGCGCGACGCAACCGGCGGCGCCCAGACCTACATCACGGCCCACCCCCGCTATCTCGTGCACCTCGCGCGCCGCTGCCCGGACTGCTTGATCCACCTGCGCGCCATGGAGGACCACCTCCTGCCGAAGCACGCCGGAACCGACGCGCTCATCGACTGCGGCTGGTACACCATCACCGCCCTGGGCCAGCTCGTGCACGTCGCCGACGCGAGGGGCGGCCGGTGAGTCTGCCCATTCGCCGCCCCGGCCGAGCCCTCGCCCTGCTGCGGGCTCGCACCCATGCCACCGAGAACATCTCGGACCCGCTGTGGCCGATGCGGCTGGCGGGCGACCTGCGCGAACTCGACGCCGACTGGCGGGAGTCGGCCGCCGTGTGCGCCGACGCCGCATGGACCGCGCGCGCTGCCGGGAACAGCGTCCTGGTCCTGCTGCATCCCGGCCAGGTCACCATTGCTGAACCCGACCCGGTCACCGCCCGCGCCTACCAGCATCTGTACCTGAGCGCTCTTCGCTACGACCTCCGCTGCGCCACCCTCCACTCACTCGCCGCACCGCTCCTGGAGCGAGATCGCCAGTCGCTGGACTGCTACAGCCGGGCCCTGTACGCCTTCTCGCTGCTGGGCCAGTCCCGCCCCGAGGGACTGGCCGTGATGGACGAGGTCCTCGACGAGGCCGGCGATCACGCCAAGACCCTCCACGTTCTGCTGCACGGACTGTGGCTCGGCCTCGACCTGGACCAGGGTGCGCAGCGGCTCCTCGCCCTAAGCACCCGGCCGCCCTTCGACTCCGGCACGGACCCGATCGTCGCCTTCCGCCGGGCCGGCGCGCTGCGCCGCCTCGGCCGCTACGACGCGTCACTCGCGGCCATCGACCGTGCCCTGGACCTTCTGCCGCCGGGCGACACCGCGGTCCACGCCGATCTCGTGCGCGAGCGGTCCCTGACCGCGACCGCCCGCGACCTTCACCACCATTTCCTCATCCCCGGAGGCACACCTACGTGATTCCCCGCGTCAACGAACGCACCATGAGCGCGAAAGACGCGCTCAGCGAGGCCCTCGGTAGAGCCGTGAGGCCGGAGGAGGGCCTGACCGAGTACACGATCGTCGCCTACTGGCCGGCCCTGGACTCCTACACCCTGGACGAGGAGTCTGCGACGTGGAGCTCCGTCGAGTGGGCCGACCACCTCGAAGACCCGATCTTCGAGAACCCGTTCGCCGCGAGCCCGCGCGGCGAACGGCATGCGATCGCCCACCTCGATGTCCGGCTCCACCCGGGCGACCGTGACCTCAGTGGTGCGGAGTGGGCCGAGATCGCTCACCGTTTCGTCCGCGCCGCCGGGATCGAGGTCCCGGGGGACGCGAACAACTGCCGCTGGATCGCCGTCCAGGCCAAGCCAGGCCGCCTCGATCTGATCGCCAACCTCATCCGTCTCGACGGGGAGTGGCAGCACCTGCCCGCCGATCTCCCGCAACGTCTGAACGACGAGGCCCGGCGCATCGAGCAGGACCTGCGGCTCATCCCGGTAGCAACGTCCGACGGCCCCGACCGCACCCGCCGTCCGCCGACCGCGTCGACCCAACTCGCCATGCTCCTTGCGCAGTTGGCTGATGAACGGGTGGGACCGCTGGCCACCGTACGGGGGCTGATCGAGAACTCCGCCCACCGCCTCGCCTGCCAGGCGAGCCCGGTCGACGCGGACAACTCGCACCGGCTGGAGCTGATCGCCGACCGCCTCCGCACTGTCCAGGAGGACCTCGACACGATGGCCGGCCGACTCGCCACACAGCCGGGCCCGCGGACGACTGTCGCCCCTGCACCGCCCGCCGTCCGGCCCTCCGTCCGCCACGCACCGTAGGAGAAACGCTTCTTTGCCGTCGGCCGACCGCTTCCTGACCGTCCACCGCGATCCGCACTCCGAGGAGATCCTTGCCCGGCGGCGACAGTGAGGCCCACAGCATCCTGGAGCGCGCGGGCTTCGTACCCGTGATCCGCCCCCACGAGACCTACCACCGCGCCCCCACCGGCCTGGACAGGGACAACGAGAGGCAGCTCGCCACCCTAGCCGTCGCGCAGCTCAAGTCCGCCGGCTACCACGTCGACTGCACCGAGGACCTCGACACCGAGGCACGCCCGGCCCGCTATCCGCCGCTGGGATCCCCAGTCGCCCACCTTGCCGAGCGCCTGCAACAGGCCACCACCACCGAGGACGCCGCCAACGCCCTCACCGAACTGACCGCCCCGTACGACGGGATCCTCGCCGCGATCAAGCAAGTCCTGTACGCCACAGCCGACTTCCACGACGGTCTCGGCGACCGAGCCGACTCACACACCGCCCGCCGACTGCGCCATCTCGCCGACGAGCATCTGCACGTCATCCGCACCGACCTCATCCACACCCGCAACGGCCTCGCCGACCGGCACGCCCCGCACCCCGGCCGCAGCACCTGCACCGCAGAAGTGCCCGCCGCCGAACGCGAACGCTCCGCCGTGTGCGCCTGCCCACCCCCGCCGCGTGCAGCGGTGCCGGTGCCGCCACCGCCTCCGGTGGCGACCGGCCTCCGCCGCTGACCACCACCCCCGCCAAGGACACCATGCACCCCCACCACGACCCCGAGCGCCTCGCCTCATACGCCGACGTCCTCGCCGGCGAACTCCCCGGCGACTGGACCAGCACCTATCACCCGTCCGACGACAAGGACGACCTCGCCGAACTCACCGACCGCGTCTGGGACTTGGACCTCGTCGCCGCCGCTCTGGCCGAGCAGCCGCTGCGGCAGGCGGCGGTCCTGTCCCGCCCGGACGGCGCCCAGCTCGCCGTCCTGGACCGGCCGGGCGAACGCGAGGGCTTCCTCATCGCCGCCATCGCCCCACATGATCTGCCCGACCAGGCGTACCGCGGCGTGCGCGAACCCAATGGCATCGCTCTGACGGACGATCCGTTCCTGGGGGCCGAGCAGGTCTCCGGTGACCTGCTGGCCCGCTACGAGAGCGCGCTAGCCCAGGTCCGACACAACGCCGCAGCCCAGATCGATCCGTCCCAGCCCGACCGGGTCGTGCTGACCTGGCAGAGCGACGGCAGCCTTGCCGCCGTCCCTGCGGGCACCACCGCCGCGGACGTCCTGGCCACCCACGGCTTCGTCGCCGACCAGCAGACCGGTATCTACCGTCTCAGCGGCGACGACACCACCGTTCAGGCCCGCGCCGTCCGCGCGGCAGGCCGGCAGCTGGAGGCCCACGGCATCGCCCTCGCACTCCAGCATCCCTCGGGCCGGATCGCCCCCGCCGCCACACAGCCCACCGCGCCTGCCCCAGCCGTACCCCGGGCCTCGGCGGCCAGGACTCGATGAGGCAGAGCGAGCCCGACTTCTCGGTGCTGGAGTACATCACCATCACCAAGGACCTGCGCACCGGGCTGGTCCTCGCCCTCGGCGGCACCCGGGAGGCGGCCGGCATCCTCCAGCGCACCGGCTTCCTCAACGAGTACGGCCCCCGGGGCGATTACCACCGCCTCCCCCACGGCCTGACCGAGGACGACGAACGCCGCAAGGCCACGGCCGCCTCGCACACCCTGCTCGCCGCCGGTTACAGCGTCCACCTCGATCCGGCGCTGAACGTCTTCGACTCCCCGGACGGCGGACGCGAAGCCGCCCAGCGCTATCTCGCCCAGCTCTCGCAGCGGGCCTTCGGTGCCGAGAGCGGTGACGAGTGGGGGCAGGGTCCTGACCGAGATCACCGAACCCGATTCGGGCCTCCTGCTCCTCCCCCGCGAGGCCGTCGTCAGCACCTACATCGCCTGGTCCCAACAGTTGAGAGACGCCGGCGCGGACGTGGAACCGGCCGTGCGGCTCGGGGACACGGCAGAGGCCCTCTCCCGCGCCGCCGACAGCATCCGCCGGGCCCGCAATCACGCCGCGCGCACCCGCCACCGGGCGGCCCCACTACGACGCCGCCCGGCCCGGCGCAGCGTCCCTCCGCGCCCCTGTCCCGCCACCTGTGAACCGGAGAACCCTTCGTGGGAAACCGTGCCGACGACGAAGGCACCGACGTCGAGATCTACCGCAGAGCCCTGACCGACACCATCCACGCCGACACCCCCACCGGCGCTCCCGAACAACTCCTCGCGCTGCTCGACCAGTTGGGCTTCGAACGCAACACTCTGCGGCCCGCCGACGACGAGGGTCCGACGTACATCTGGCACGAGGCTCCCGGTCACCTCAGTCAGCGGGAACAGAAGAGGCTGGCCACGCGCGCCGTTCCCGCCCTGCTCACGGCCGGATACGCCGTCGGCATCCCCGACTATCTCTTCGACCGCGCCATCTACCGCCGCGCCGTGGCCGCCACCCGCGCCCAGCGTGCGACACCGGCCAGTCCATCACCTGCGGCGACCGGCCGGCCGCGCCGCTCGCCTGGCTGAATCATCCCCGTCCGCTACTCGTCCTCCAGGAGTCCGCACCCGCTTGTCTCCGCGTCCTGCCTCTACCGTCCCCTACGTTCTGGCCACGCCCGGCTATCTCGCCGGCGGGGGTGACCGGGGACATCTGACCGAGCTGCTACTGCGCGGGCACGGCTGGCACAACGTGTCCACGATCGACTACCACACCGCGCTGGCCAGCCCCGACGGGCGCCTGCACGCCGTCCACGACCGGCGGGCGGGCTGGACCTGGAACCTGCGCGCCACCCACCCGGACGGGCGAGAGTGGGAGGCGATCCTCGGCGACCATCTCCCCGTCGAGTACGTCACCGCCATGGTCGACGCCATGCGCCACCCGCCAACCCCCCACAGCCACAAGGTCCTTGACCCACTGCGGGAGGCAGGCTGGAGCACCGACGGCGCCGGACCCGCCCCGACGGCTGTGTCACCCGACGGCCTGGTCCGCGTCACCGAGCAACCCTCTCGCCCCGGCAGGCCGATGACATGGCGCGCCGCGTGCACGGTGAACGGGTACCGCTGGTGGACAGCCGCCTTCAGCACCCACACCCCGCCCGGTGTCGTCACGGCGTTCACCCGCAGCCTCGCCCGCAACGATCTCCTGCCGCGGATGGCCATCGGCATGCCGCTGTACGGCTGCGGGCCCTACACCCGCCTGGCCCGGGCATCGCACGGATGGGACGACGAGCGGGCACTGCTCGAAGCCCGGATCGCGGACGCCCGCGCCCGGCGGAACACCGGATCGCAGGCCGCTGCTCCGGCGGCGAAGCCCGTCCTGCCCACTGCCGCCCTCCGTACTCGCTGGCCACGCCGACCCCGTGCGCCAGCGCCCACTTCTCCCTTCTTCTCCGTCGTTCAGGAGCCTTCCGTACCTCACACGCCCCGTCCTGCCGAGCCATCGCCCATCGCCGCTGAACGTCCGCCTCGTCTGGCCGTCTTCCTCTTCCGCCGTTACCTGCGCGCCTGCATCCCCCTCGAACCCGGCCACACCGTGCCCCTGGCCGGCGCACGGCCCGAGACCGTGCTCGCCGAGGCCCGCCGAACCGGCCACCGCCACCACGACTGAGCCCGCCACCACGCCCTGGAGGAGCATGACCCACCCCGCCCCGGATCCGGTTCGGCTGGCCGACGAGATCACCCGTCAGCTCGGCCGGCTCACCGAACGCCTCGCCCAACTACCGTCCGACGAAGCCACGTTCGTCCTCGCCCGCATCCTCGATCCGGACGAGGGCGTCCTCGGCGGCATCACCAGCCTCATGATCGCCGGCAGTCAGTTCGCCAAGGCCCAGGCCGAGTACGGACGGCTGCCCGCAGAGATCTGCCTCGATCTGGGCCGCGCGGCGAACGAGCTCAACGACATCGGCCTCGACTTCGACGAACACCGCGCAACCCTGCACCACATCAGCAGGCAGCCCACCACCACGGCGGCGAAGCCGCCCGCTCCCGCCCCGCTCGTCGTGCGGCGGCACCGGTGAAGACCAAGCAGTGGGCCGGCTGGGGCCCGGCCGAACAACCTGAACAGCACTACCTCATCGAGCCGCGTGCTCTCGCCGGCGGCGGCGACATCCGGCACGTCTCGGAATACCTGCGCGCCTCCGGGTGGCGTGACCGGTCCAAGAAGGACGGCCCGCTGGTGCTGGAGAGCCCGGACCGCACGGTCCGCGTCTCCTACGACCCCTACGTCCAGCCGGGCGGATGGGCCATCCACGGCGCAGCACGAGGTCACCAGGACGAATGGTGGGCCACACTCGGCCAACAGACCCCCGTGGAAATCGTTGCCGGGCTCACCGACCTGCTGACCCAGCCGCCTTCCGCCCACGCCCCCAACGTGTGGGCACCGCTGATGGAACAGCACTGGCATCTGCAGCCCGAGGGCCGGCACTACACCGCGACGAGCACCGACGGTTCGGCGTGGATGCACTTTCGCCAGGACGCGACGGGCGACGCGCTGTGGTGGGCCGGCGGCGGCGACCCCCGCGGCATCGGCTGGAGCGCCCAGCTCGCTCCCACCACCCCGATGCATCTCGTCCAAGCGTTCGCAGCCGAACTGGCCAGCCCACAACCGGTGATGCGCCCGCGCGGACGGGTCCCGCACCACCCCAAGATCCGGACCACGTCCGTGTCCGTGCTGCCCTCCCAGCTCAGTGCCTGGCAGCAGGCCCGGATCACCGCCGCCCGCGCCGCGACCTGGGCGCGGACCTGGAACACCGGCCGGCCACGGACCGCAGCACACCCCCACGCCCCCGCCGGCGGCCACCGCGCCCGCCGCTGACCCTCCCCCGCCGACCTCTCAGGAGTCCTGTGCCCGCACGCACCCCCGAGGCCGTCCAGACCGCCGGCGACAAGCTCTTCCGTCGCGCCGATGTCGTGTGCGAGAGCACCGCGCACCCTCTGTACCTGGACACGTCGCCGAGCGCCCGGAAGGACGGCCGATGCCGGTAAGCGAGAAGCAGTTCTCGGCCTTCGCCGACACTCACCTCTGGCGGCTCCCCTTCGACACCAGCCCCCGCCACCTCGCCGGTCCCGGCGACGGACGCCACGTCACCCACGGCCTGGCCGCCGCCGGATGGCAGCGCACCTCCGATGTGCTCAGCCCCGAGATCATCCTCACCAGCCCCGATCACCGCTACAACCTCCAGTTTGACCCGCAGTCCGCCCCCTCCACCTGGTGGACGCTGCGGGCCAAACCCACCGGCACCGAGCCCGGCTGGAACGCGGCATTCGGCGAACTCGTCCCCGCCGAACTCCTCACCGCAATGACCGACGCCCTTCTCGCCCCACAGCCGACCGAGGAGCGCGACCCTTTCCGTACGCTGCGATCGGCGAACTGGCCCACCGGCACGGTGGACACGGCGCACTCGCCCGACGGCATGTGCCACGTAGAACGCCAATTCGTCGACGGTCACAGCGTCAGGTTCTGGACCATCGAGGTGTGCGAGCCCGGACACGGCACTCACTGGGGCCGCCACCTCTGGCGTGCCTCGTTCGGCAGCCACACGCCCCTCCACCTGGTCGACGCGTTCGTCGCCGCCCTCGCCGACCCGGCCCCGCTCCAGCGCGGCATGTACGACCGCACCGCCCATTACAGCGCCGTCAAACAGCCCAGCCAGCTCACGCCGCAGCAGGTCGTCGCGGCGCACACCAGCCGACTCGACGCGATCCGCGCACAGGCACGCGCCGCACGCCGACAGCAGCCGGGGCCCCGTCCGGCCGCAGCTCAACCACCGGCCCCGGCCCCTCTTCCGGCCCCGCGCCGCTGATCCCGAAAGGATCCACCCGATCTCCTTCGACCATCTCGCTCACCGCGACTTCCTGCACCACCTCGACGTCTTCCTCCGCGACAGCGAGAAGATCCTCGACGCGTGGGATGCCTACTCCGACGAGCACACCGACCTCGACGGCTGGCCGTACGACGACCACGCCTACGGACTGCGCCAGCGCCAGCGCGACGCCGACACCGCCGAGGCGTTCGAGACCGTACGCGCCGGCGCCCGCCACCTCCTGGCAACGGCCGACGCGCAGCTGCCCACCCTGCCGCCTGGCTCGGTCCAGGAGCACTGGGTCTACCGGCTCGGCGTCCTGCGCGGCGCTCTCGACCGGCTCGACGCCCTGCACGAACAGTGGCTGCTCACCCGTGACAGCCTCCCCGCCGCTGCCGGGCCCGGCACCCCGGTCTTCGACGACGCCCTCGCCGAGCACCACGCCGAATGCTGGAGTTACCTCGACGACTGGGCCACCCACGGCCAGGTGATCGGCGACATCACCACCGCGGCCCGGCACGCCCCGTCGCCGCTGGCACCGCCCCCCGTCGCAATACCGATCCACCCCGCGCCCGGCCCGACCCTCACGGTGCGCAGGTGACCGTGCCCCAAGGACCCGAGATGGTCGAGGTCGACTTCGTCGCGCCGCGTCACCTGGCCGGCGGCGGTTACCCCGCCTGGATCACCGTCCCCCTGCACCACGCCTGCGGCTGGAGCTACGGCCAGGACCCCCTGATGCCACGCGTCTTCCTCACCAGCCCCGACCAGAAGGCCCACCTGCGGCTGGAACCCGACCCCGACGGCCAGTGGTGGACCCTCCACCACGCAACCCCGGCCAGCAGGCCCGCCTGGTACGCGAGTTTCGGCGCCCGTACCCCGGTCGAAGTGATCGGCGCGTTCCTCGACGCCCTCACCGACCCGAACACGGCCACCGCCGTCGAGGCAGACCCGTACGAGCCGCTGCGGCAGGCGGGCTGGGTCCCCGCCAGCACCCAGACCAGACTCGTCTCACCCGACGCCACCACCTACGTCCAGTGCCACGGGCCCTTCTTCGCCACCACCCTGCTTAACAGCGGCTCCCGGCCGGTGTGGCAGGCCCGGTTCGGCGAGCACACCCCCGCCCACCTGCTCGCCGCGTTCACCGCCTCGCTCGCCGACCCCAGCCCCGTTGCCCGCACCCTCGACACCCAGCGTCTGCCCACGCTCAATCCCCGCCTCGTCACCCGGGTGCGGCGCGAAGTCACCGCCGAACAGGCCGCCTTCGCCCTCGAAGACCGTGTCCGCGCACTCGGTGCCCGCCGCCCCGCCCTGCCCACTTCTCCAGGCATCCAGCCCAGGCCACCCGGCACCGGCCGCACCCGCTGATCCCGCCGCCTCACCGGAGCACGTATCCCCTCTTGCCTCCCTCCTCCACGAACAGCACCGACGGCTACGACATCGTCTTCCGGCTCCTGCTGGGAGCACTCGCCGTCGTCGTCCCCCTTTCCCACCTCGCCTGGCTGTCCGGGAACATCACCGCCTACCTCACCGGCAGCACCTGGGCCCCGTACCAGCCGACCATCGCCCTGCTCCACCCCGAACGGCTCTGGCCGGATGCCGGGGAAACGTCCCTGCTGATCGGTGCGCGCATCGTCCCGATCGTGATCCTCCTCGCGCTCGCCACCGCAGCCGGCCTCCTGTGGGGGCGGCACAAGAACCGCGGCGGCAGCCGTAAGAAGATCACCGGTATGGCCAAGGCCAGGGACGTCGAACCCCTGATGGCCAAGGCGATCACCGCCAAGGCGCGCTCCCTGCGCCCGAGCCTGAAGAACACCAAGCACATCGACGCCGCCGACACCGGCATCCTCCTCGGCACCCTCCAGGGCACGCGCCACGAGGTGAGGATGGGATACGAGGACGTCGCCGTCGCGATCATGGCTCCCCGGTCCGGGAAGACCACCAGCCTCGCGATCCCCTCCATCCTCAACGCCCCCGGTCCGGTCATGATCACCTCGAACAAGGCGTCCGGCGACGCCTACACGGCCACCCTCGACTCAAGGGCGGCCGTCGGCCGGACCTGGTCGATGGACCCGCAGCAGATCGCGCACGCCGCACGCGCGATGTGGTGGAACCCGCTCGCCGACGCCAAGACCCTCGACGGTGCCGGTCGATTGGCGGGACACTTCCTCGCGGCCTCGGTGGACGCGAGTCAGCAGGGCGATTTCTGGTCCAAGGCCGGATCCAACATCCTCAGCCAGCTTTTCCTCGCCGCCGCGCTCGACGAACGCCCGATCACCGACGTGATGCAGTGGCTGGCGTTCCCCGCCGACCGCACCCCTCTGGACATCCTGCGCGACCACGGCTTCACCGCGGTCGCCGCGCAGCTCAAGGGCACCGTCGAAGGGCCGCCCGAAACCCGTGACGGGATCTACGAGACCGCCCGCCAGTACGCCGCGGCCCTCCTCAACTCCGAGATCGCCGCCTGGATCACGCCGCAGAAGGACGTCCCGGAGTTCCGGCCCACGCAGTTCGTCACCTCCACCGACACCCTGTATCTGCTGTCGAAGGACGGCGGAGGCGGCGCCTCGGCGCTGATCGCCGCGTGCGCGGACTCCGTGATGCGGGCCGCGACCGCCCAGGCCGAACGCGCCGGCGGGCGCCTCGACCCGCCGATGCTCGCGATCCTCGACGAGGCCGCCAACGTCTGCAAGATCTCCGATCTCCCCGACCTGTACAGCCACTTGGGCTCGCGCGGGATCATCCCGATCACGATCCTGCAGTCTTACCGGCAGGGCCAGAAGGTCTGGGGCGACACGGGCATGGACGCCCTGTGGTCCGCATCCACCGTCAAGGTGATCGGCTCCGGCATCGACGACCCCGATTTCGCCGACAAGCTCTCACGCCTCATCGGCGACCACGACGTGGAAACCACCTCGACCTCCACCTCCGAGTCGGGGAAGTCGACCTCCGTGTCGATGCGGCAGGAACGGATCCTGCCCGCGGACGCGATCCGCGCCCTGCCCAAGGGCACCGCGCTCGTCTTCGCCACCGGTCTGCGTGCCGCGATGCTCGACCTGCGCCCCTGGTACGCGGAGCCCGGCGCCGACGAACTCGCCGCCGCCTCCGCCCGCGCCTCCCAGGCCATCACCGCCCGTGCCGTCGCCAAGCACACCCCCCGCCAGGGCGACTACGGCACGGCCGCCTAACACCCGCCCGCGCACTCGTCGAAAGCGCGTGTCCCTCTCGCCTCTTCTGGAGTTCGCATTGCAGATCATCGACCTGGCCGAGCAGACCCGCCTCCTCGGCCAGGTGGCTCCCACACTGGAGACCCTGACCGAGGAAGTGGAATGGGTCCGGGAGGAGGAGGCCCTCGCCCCCATCGATCAACTCGTGCCCCCTGTCCTGCGCCTGTACGAGCTGGCGATCACGTGCACGCGGCAGCTCCACGACCGCCAGTACGCTGCCATGAAGTACTGCCGTGAGAACGTCGCCCTTCTCGCGGAAGCGTGTGCGCAGGTGTCCCTCGCCTCCGCCCTCGACGCCATCAGTAGCCGTACGGAGATCCTGCTGTACAGGGGCGCGGACCCCACCCCCGGCACCAGCCGCGACCACCTGCGACGGGCCTGCGTCGAAATGGACCGTGCGGGCACGGCCTACCGCGCGCTGGCCCAGCGGCTCTCGCGGCGTCTGGCTTCCGCCGCCGCCCGCAGCGAGGACCAGCAGCTCATCGACCGCGCGCTCACCGGCCCCGATACCGCCACCCCGGCAGCCGCTCATCCAGCAGCCACCGGCCCGGGCCCGGCCGGGTGTTCACCCGCGCCGAAGAGGCGTTGACAACGGCACGGTCAACGTCGCACTCCCGGCACGGCACCCCACCTGCCCGGCCCGGAGCCTGCCCTGCCCCTTACCTCCCGGAGCTTCATGTCCATCGTGGATCACCACGACGTCTTCGTCGGCTCGACCGACGACGGATGGACCTTCCTCGTCCTCAACCGCCCCCTGAACGGGGCCGCCCGCATCCTCACCGCAGCGGGCTTCACGGCCCGTCAGGCCCAGGGCCGCACGCTCTACCTCCTGCCGCCCGAGACCGCCGCTGACGCACACGAGCGTGCCGGCATCGCCGCTTACGGGCTCATGGCCCACACCATGGACCTCGTCGACCTCGCCTGGACCACGCACCACCCCAGCACCGACGGCACCGAGCCCGAGGCGACCATCCGCTTCCACGACGGCAAGGTCACCGCCACCGCCCTGACCGACCGCGCCGCCGACGTCCTCACCCAACACGGCTTCACCCCCGCAGAAGCCGCACGGGAGTACACGCTGCCCGCCCAGCGCGGTGAAGCCGACACCGTGAACGCGGTCGTCCGGGCCGAGACCCACCTGTTCACCCACGGCGTCCGTGTCCGCGTCGACCTCGGGATCCCGACTCTCCAGGACATCCCGCCGGCGCCGTCCCGCCCTCTCATCACGCCCGCGCCGCCCACCCCGGACCAGGCCCCACGGCACCGCCGTTGACCCCGCCTGCCTCTACCACCCGGAACAGCACCATGCACCAGATCGACCTGCACGCCGAGATCCAGCATCTGAGGCAGCTCGGCAGCGACTTCGCAGACCTGCACGCCGAGGTCCGCTCACTGCCCCTCACGCCCGGCACCGACACCCGCCGGCAGCTCACCTCGAAGATCCTGGCCGTCAACGGCCTGGTCGAGCAGCTGATGGAACACCTCGACACACTCGACGGCAGCCAGTACACCGCCGTCCCCGGCAGCCGCCCCTCCCTGGAGCTCCTGGCATCAGTCGTCCACACGGCCACCACCGCCTCCAGTGAGCTGGCCACCGTGCTCCTCGAAAATCCCCTGGAAGCCGCGGCGTTCCCCGGACCGCCCGCCGACGAAGCCGCTGTCCGCGCGGCACGGCACGAGGAGGCGGCACCGAAGATGGCCGAGCACCTCGCGAGCGCCGCTCACAAGCTCGAACTCGCCTACACCGGCTGCTACTACCTCGCCACCGGCATCACCCGCGACGTGGACCAGCACGCCGAACGCAGCCGGACCGTCACAGCAGCGAAGGTGACGGATCACCAGGCGGAGGTTCTCGTGCGACTGTCCAGCAGAAACGGTTCCCTCTCTGAGTCCGGTCGCACAGGGGTAGCCAAGGCCGTCGATCACAGCGGTGCCGCCATCCATCTCGGCACCCTCAATTCCCTGGTCAAGCGCGGGCTGGTCTCCGTGGACACCACGACCTCCCGGTTCACCGGCCAGCGCCTCACGGTCACCGCCGCAGGCCGGCAGGCCCTGGCACAGCGCCAGCCGCCCGGGACCTCCACCCGAACGGCGTCGGCAATGCCCCCCGCCCCACACCAACCGGCGGCACGGCGGCGATGACCGGCTTTGCGCCCACCGACCGCGTCCTCGTCTCTCCGCGTCACCTGTCCGGCGCCGGACTCGACGGTCTCGGTGACGTGCTCGGACCGCTGATCCACCTGTTCGGCTGGCACCACGATCACGACACGAGGACCGGACACGTCCTTCTGGACAGCCCCTGTCACAGCCTCTTCGTCGACTTCACGCCGACCAGCACGGAGGGGATCTGGTGGCGGATCAGCCACCACGAGCCGTACTGGGAAGCCCACTTCAGCGCGCGGACGCCGGTCGAAGCGATCGCCGCCGTCACCCAGGCGCTGCCGCAGCTCCTGGGCGATGTCCGGCACGCCGAGCGCATCCCCATCACCACCAGCCCCCTGGCCCACTCCGCGGCCCTCAACGGCTGGAAGATGACCAGCGACGGACCAACGACCACCTTCACCTCCAGCGACGGATACTGCGCACTCACCCACGTCCCGGACGCCGAGATCCGCTGGCGGGTGCGGCACTCGCTGCCCGACGCCCCGCTCACCGGCTGGAACGCCACCTTCACACGGGCCGCCCCCACGCGCCTGGTCGCTCAGTTCTTCGCCCACCTCGCCAGCACCGTCCCGGTCGAGCGCGTCTTCGCCGACCTTCCCTTCCGCGTGCAGCAGAACGGCCACGCGGTGATCACCCCCGTCCGGGACGCGGCGGTCAACCCGCACGTCCACCACGCCGTCGTCCAAGCCGCCAAGGCCCACCAGCCGAGTCCGGCCCGGATGCCAACTGCCCCTGGGAGACGATGACTTCCCCGCACCCGGGCCCCGAACGCCTGCTGGTCCTCGGGGGCCACTACACCCGTCACCACGATGCCCTCCAGGGCATCGTCCTGCTGCGCGGCCCCGATCCGGCAGGCACTCTTGCCCAGCACATCCGCTCCACGCAGGCCCTGGCCCGGGAAGCCCTGGAGGTGTCCACCTCCGTGCGCACCATGCCCCGGCTCTGCCACACACCAGTCATCCGCGCCGTGATGGAGCGGGCCACCCAGCTCGCCGCGTTGGCCACGCTCGCGGCCGACCACCTCCTCGACGCCGTGGACATCCTCCAAACAACCGCCACCGCACATCCCGCAAGCGAGCCGGCCCCGGCTGTTCACCACGGGGAGACGCTGCTGGAGGCCGGACGGCGTACGACCCTCGCCGGACGCCTCACCTCCCTCGGCGCCGAGGACTGCCTGGCCAACGCCGAACTCCTCGCCCGCGAGATGCACCGGCAGCATCTCGGCCCCGACCACCGACCACCGACGCTCACTCCCGCTCAACGCACCGCGCTGGAATCCGTCGCCGCAGGCCACGTCACCCTCACCGGACTGCTCAACAAGCCGTATGTCCGGCGCGGCCCCACCCGGATCACCATCACCACTCTCCGCGCGCTGCAGGACCGGTCTCTGGTCTCCCGCGAGCCGTTCCCGCACACGCTGCACGACGAGCGCATCCACCTCGCCCCCGACGGGTGCCGCGCGCTGGCCGCCCTGCTGGCCCAGCCCCGCAACGCGGAGCCAACTGCCGTACGTCCACCGGCCGCCCCTGCCGTGTCCGCCATCCGCGCCGCAGCCCGCTGACGTCCGCGCCGCCCCCACGGCCCGGATTCCCCTCTCCGCTCGTTCCCTTTTTCAAGGCCCCGCCGATGACCGCACCGCCCGACGACGCCCTCCTGTTCTCTGTGCCCGCGCCGCAAACCCCCGTGGAACAGCTGCTGGCCCTCGCCGACCGCTACGCCCAGCACAACGACACCCTGGACGTCCTCCTCCACTTCTCCGGCCCGCACGCCGACCCCGACGCATACATCCGCTCCGCCCACCGGCTTCAACGCGAGACCCACGCCGCCGTCAAGACCCTCCCGGACCAACCGCTCCACACTCGCCGCAAGGTGAACGACGCGGTCCTGCGGCTCAAGCAGCTCGCCCACCTCAGTGACGGAGCCGCCCGCCACCTCGCCGCCGCCCGCCACGCCCTCGGCACAGCCGATGCGAACGAGAGCCGTGCCGAGGTTCTCCGCGTGATCGGCCCTCACGTACGGGCTGCCCGTGAACTGACCGCCCTGGCCCCCGAAGCGGTCGTCGAAGCCGCCGGCCACGTCGCGCGATACCTGCGCAACCCCCTCGGCGACCACACCGCCGCCGTAAAGATGCCCCTCCATCACCGCCATGCCCTGCTCGCCGTCGCCCGCGGGCACATCAGCATCGCCGGCACTCTCGGCGGGCCGGCCGTCCAGGTCTTCGACCGGAGCGAGTGGCCCGTACCTGTCAGCCAACTGCGCCTGCTGGAAGTCGCCGGCCTGGTCTCACAGGCTCCCGAGACGGCACCGCCCTCCCGGTACTACGCCCAGCCGGACGACCGCGTACGCCTCACCGCCCACGGCATCGCCACCCTCGCCGCACTCATCGGGCACGCGCCGCTCGCTCCCGCACCGGCCACAGCGACTCCCGTGCCCGCACCGGCCAGCACACCCCGCGCCCGGCGCTGACCTCCCCCGCATTTCCCCACACACACCGCAACCGCCCCCACCTGAAAGCGCCCCCGCCATTTCCGAAACACCTGCCCTCACCTGCATTTCCCTGGGTGCCGGAGTCCAGTCCAGCACCCTGCTTGCCCTGTCTGCGCAAGGAATTCTCCCAAAGGCCGATTACGCCATTTTCGCCGATACCGGCTGGGAGCCACGGGCGGTCTACGATCATCTCGACCGTCTCGAACGAGATATCGCCGCTCCGGCCGGAATACCAGTCCTCAGGGTTTCTTCGGGAAACATCCGAGACGACGCCCTCGACCCCGCGCACCGGTTTGCTTCCATGCCTCTCTACGTTCTCAACGAGGACGGCAAACAAGGAATGACCAGGCGTCAGTGCACCGGTGAATACAAGATAAAGCCCATCAAGAAGAAAGTCCGGGAACTTCTCGGATACCCCTATCCGCAGCGCATACCGAAGGACGTCTTCGTCGAGCAATGGGTCGGTATCTCGACAGATGAATTCCACCGGGCCAAGGACGCAGACGTCAAGTACATGCGCAACCGGCATCCCCTCATCGACCTCGACTGGTCCCGCGCCGACTGCATCCGATACCTCACCTCCATCGGTCTGGCGGATACACCGAAATCATCCTGCCTGGGCTGCCCCTTTCACGGCAACGCGCAGTGGCGCACCATCCGGGAGACAAGTCCGCAGGAATGGCAGGACGTGGTCGCCTTCGACGCGGCCATCCGCCAGGGCAACGCCCGCGCGAACGCGTCCGGGAACCCGCTGCTGGGGCAGGCGTTCCTGCATCGCTCCCGCGTTCCGCTCGACCAGGCGCCCATCGATCACGTCACGGCCGCCGAGTGGACCGCGCGCCAGCAGGAACTCGGCGACCACGCTCCCGCGGTCCAGGAGCTGGAGGACGGGGTGGTTGACGGCTGCTCCCCGTGGGCCTGCCGCGGCGCCGAACCGGTGCAGGACGGCTTCGGACTCACCGCGTGAGGCGGATCGTCCTGGACCTGTTCGCCGGGCCGGGCGGCTGGAGCCACGCCCTGAGCGTCCTCGGGACGCGGGACGTCGGCTTGGAGTGGGACGAGTGGGCGTGCCAAACCCGCGCCCGCGCAGGCCAGTTGACGATCCGGACGGATGTCGCCGCCTACCCCGCATGGATCGTCTGCGGCCGGGTGCGCGGACTGATCGCGTCTCCGCCCTGTCAGGCGTGGTCGATGGCCGGCAAGCGGCTCGGTCTGGTCGACCAGCCATACGTCCACCAGGCCGTCGCCGACCTCGCCTCCGGCCGCGACACCCGCGAGCGGTTGCTGGCAGCGTGTGCGGACCCGCGGTCCCTGCTGGCCGCCGAGCCCATGCGCTACCTGCACGCCCTGAACACGGTGGGCGAACCGGAGTGGCTGTTGATGGAGGAAGTACCCGACGTGCTGCCGCTGTGGCGGCAGTACGCGGCCGTTCTGCGCGGCTGGGGATTCTCCGTGTGGACCGGCATCCTGAACGCAGCCGATTTCGGTGTGCCGCAGACCAGACGGCGCGCCATCCTGCTCGCCTCCCGCGTCCGCACCGCCCAGCCCCCCGTGCCGACCCATGCCCAACTCGCCGAGCCGGACTCGTTGTTCGGGCCGGGCCGCCAGCGGTGGGTGTCGATGGCGCAGGCGCTCGGCTGGGGGGCCACCGACCGGCCGGTGCCCACCGTCTGTGCCGGCGGCGGCCCTGGCGGGGGCCCCGAGCCTTTCCCCTCCGGATCCCGCAAGGCGCTCGTGGACGCCCGCAACCGCGGCACCTGGACGCCCCGGGACACGGACAGCCTTCTGGCCTCCCGCTCAGCAGGGTCCCGACACATCGCCCCGCGCGCTGTCCGGGAGACGAGCCCGGAGGACATCGCGACGGCCGTCTCCACCACCCAAGAGCCCCGATGGTCGTGGTCGCTGCGCAGCAACAACCAGACCAACGCCACCGTGCGCCGGGCCTCGGAGCCCGCCGGCACCCTGTTCTTCGGCCACCGGGCCAACGAGTGCACCTGGGTCGCCGAACCCTCTGACGGTGCCGAGGACGGTGAGCCGGATACCGCGCCGCCGCCTATCAGGATCACCGCGCGCGAGGCCGGCATGCTGCAGACCTTCCCCGCCGACTACCCATGGCAGGGCAACAAAGGCCAGCAGTTCTCCCAGATCGGCAACGCCGTCCCACCCCTGCTGGCCGCGCACCTGCTGGCCCCCCAGCTCGACGACAGGCCCTTCAACCCCGACGACTTCACTCTGGCCGCCTGATGTCCCCTACCCCCGAACCCGACGAAGACGATCTCGACGCCGTCCCACCACCACAGCCGGTGTTCCACATCGAGCAGGCCCTTCTCGGCGCCCTCCTCCTCGATCCGCACCGTCTCGGCGACGTGAGCGGCATCTGCGCCGACTCGTTCTCCACCGCCGCACACGCCGCCCTGTTCGCCGCCATCAGCACCCTGCCGCCGCCCGATCCGGCCCAGCACGCGAAGAACGCCAAATGGCTCGACCGCGTGCTCGCCGCGAGCCGCAAGCGGGCACGCGGGCTGACCGCCTCGTACCTGCACACGCTCATTCAGGTCTGCCCCTGGTCCCGTCACGCCCCGGCCTACGCGCGGATGGTCGAGGCCGAGCACGCCCGCCGCCGTCTGCAGGGCGCCGCCGAACACCTCGTCCACACCGTCCACGACGCCTCGCTCCCCCACCCCGTCCAGACGGTGCTCGACGAGGCCGAGGCACTCGCCAGGGTCGTGGACGACATCGCAGCCCGGTTCCCTCCGCGCGGCGGTGTCCTGCCGCGTACCCCGGCACCGCCGTCACCACCAGCGCCCGACTACGCCGAGGCGTTGGAGGAGGAGCAGGTGCTGCTCGCGACCGCCACCGCCCACCCCGCTGCCATCGAGTCCGCCCGGTGGCTGATCCCCGACGACTTCACCCAGCCCCTGCACGCCGGACTGTGGGAGTGCCTCACCGCCCTCGCTCGCCGCAACGAGCCCGTCGACCCCGTCACCGTCCTGTGGGAAGCCCAGCAGCGCGGTCTGCTGGACAGCGGCAGCGAACCGGGCGAAGTCCTCCGTCTGCTGGCCGAACCGGCCGCTTCCGTGGAGCACTGGGGCGAACGCGCCCTGCAGCGCGCCCTCCTGGCCACCGCCGACCACGCCGGCCGCCAGATCCAGGCGTACGCCGGCGACCCGGCGAACACACCGTTCCAACTCGTCGTCGGCGCCCGCCGATCCCTCGCCGACATCGGCGCCATCCGCACCCGCTGGCAGCACGCCACCAGGCCGCTCCCGCCACCGCGACCGCGCCCCGCACCCACCACCCGCGCCGGCCCGCCGACCACCACGGCCGCACCCGCCGCACGGGCAACCCGCTAGCACCCCGCATACGCCGGTGGCCGGACCCCCGGGCGCTGCCACCGGCACAGGAGACGACACCGCAACGTGACCCCCGCACCGCCCATCGACGCTCACGTCCGCCTTGACACCCACCCCACTCATCCCAGCGCCGTCATAGCCGTCCTGACAGGCTCCCAGGCCCGCATCACCCACATGGGCCTGGAGGCAGCCGGCTGGACCGTCGTCGCCGAGAACGTGCTGGTCCTGGTGCGCATCGACCACGAGGAGCCCTACTGGGCCAAGGACGCAGCCACGCACCTGGCCGCCGAGGGCACGTCTGTCGAGATCAGCCCCCGACTCCAGGAAGCCATGGACGAGGAATGGACCTGGGCCAGCTACCCGATGCCCTGGTGCACCCGCAGCGAGATCCGTGAGGTCTCCAACGAGGCCCAGAAGATCCACGACGACATCCGCCACGGCCAGCTCCTCATCCACGCCCACGCCCACGACGGCCACACCACCGTCGCGGTCGGCACCTACCTCGGCCGCAACGGCAAGTCCGTCTACCTCCACGGCGAGGACCACCTGCGCCAGATCGCCGACACCTTCGACTCACCCGCTGGGGCCCTGGTCGCCTTCGAGAAAGTCCACGCTGCCGACATGCGCCCCGGCCCGGCACCCCTGACCGACACCGAACGCGCTGCCGCCGAAGCCCGCGCCCCCCTCGCCCTCACCGCAGCCGCACCTGAACCGGCCCGCCCGGAGTCGGAGACCGTCCCGGCCTACGCAGCCGACGCCGGCGACCACGACGCTCTCCTCGACGCGTTCCTCGACACACACGGCGAGTGGGAGCGGTGGCGGACCTGGTCCGACGAGACCACGCACGTCATCCATGAGTCCCAGACCCTGCGCATCGAGCGCGTCCACGAGACCCCCGCTCACGAGACCGCGTGGACCGTGGCCGCCTACGAGACGCCCGTCTCCGACCGGATGTGGGTCCTCACCGCGACCGGCGCCACCCCCGCCCCGGTTCTGCAGGAGCTGCTGGACCACCTCGCGGACGGCGAGGGCTGGGACACGGCCATCGGTACGCCGGTGGACGAGAAGACGGTCACCGCCGCCACGCACCCCCTCAGCGACGCAGGGTGGGAGCACACCGTGGACGGCCGATGGATCCGCTGGACGTCCCCCGCCGGGGACGCGGGCGTCCAGTTCGACGCCTTCACCGCCCAGCACCCCACCCAGAACCTGACCGCCTGGACCATCTGGGCCGGCCCCGACCCCGACCGACCCGCCTGGACCCTCACCGCGTCCCCGCACACCCCGAGTTCGCTCCTGGCCAGCCTCTCCGAGACCCTCGCCCACGAAACCGGTACTCGCCACACGACGACCGCAGGCCCCGAACGCAGGACGAGCCTCGTCGCCACCCCGCCGACCGCTCCGGCGGTCACGGCAGGCCCTTCACGCTGATCACCGGCGCGCAAGAGCGGGGCAACATAGCGCGAGATCGCCGGTTAGCCAAACCGGCGATCCCGCGCATCATTGATAGTCCACCGCCACGCCCTGCCCGCACGTCGAAAGGCACCACCCCACGACCACAGAGCAGCCACGAAGCGCGCACGGCCAAGAGGCCGACAGGCATTCATGCCGCGGCGTAGCTCGCCCGGAACAGACCCTGCGCCCGCTCCACGTCCCTCGGCGTACGGAGCTGAACCTCCAGATCGCCCGTCCCGTGGTGGCCGAGCCCGGACACGTCACGGGTGAAGCCCGGAACGAGGTCGACGTCCTTCGGGTCGACCTTCAGGTAGACCAGCAGTTTGCTGCGCTGCGGCGGGCAAAGACAGGCGAAGTTCCGCAGCCGCTGGTACGCCCGGTAGTGCTTACGCTCGACACGGTTCACGCCGTCCCCGAGCCCGAGCAGCACCTCGTCGACCGCGCCCGCCAGCTCCAGCATCGCCGCGCCCAGAACGTCGGCCGCCGCCTGGGCAACCGCCTGTCGGCGCGCCCGGCGGGCGACCTGCATGCCGCCGCTCACGGAGGCCACGGCCTCAAGGCCGAGCAGGTCGCTGCCGAAGAGTCGGTAGCGGACCAGGTCGATCGACCTCCGGTGCTCGCGCACGGCATGCAGGTCGTAGCGGGTGAAGTCGCCGGCGATGCAGATCAGTCGCGGTCCGCTCCACAGGACCTGGGACGCGGCCGTCACCCCGAGCCGGGCGCGGACCAGGTGCTCGAACTCGGCACGGTGGTCCATTAGCCATGCCAGGTAGAAAAGCCCCTGGTTGATGACGCCGGCGTCGACACCGCGCTTGTACTCGACAATGACCGGCGAGCCGTTCTCGTCCAGCCCTAGCGAATCGATCCGGCCTCCATGCATCGGCCCGGTGCCGTACTCGCTCGCCAGGAACCGGACGCCCAACAGCGTCTCCATGTTGCCCTCTACGAGGCTCTGTACATCCGCCTCGACCTCAGCAAGACTCGGCGCGACTTCGGTCACACTGCCGTCCGTCGCGTGGAACAGCCTCAGGCCCGACACCTTCCCCTCCTCGGTTCGAGACCAAGAACGCCAAGGAGAGACTGGGTTGTTTCCGCAAGCCGCCTGCAACGAGTGAAGATCGTGTAAGTATTCGCATCCGTGCCACCGAAGCACAGCGTGCCTGACGGAAGCCTCCCGCCGACAGACCGGAGGCTAAGCCCCCGCCGCTTACGCCATGTTGGGGTGGATAGCGTTGACGCCCTGACGCTACGGTCGACCGCCACCGCCTAGCCGGGAACCTACAGGGAGATCAGCACCGGACCAGCACGGGACGGGTGTCTTGGGGTGATCTCAGGTGCCTCCAGGTCAGCACGCAGTCAGCACGGGTAGAGCAAGAGCCCCGGATTACTCCGGGGCTCTAACGCTGTGAGCTGCATGTTTGCTGTCAGGAACGATCCCTGCTAACCCGGCGTCTCAGATACCGTCCGCACATACGTGCCAGACTGCCAGATTCGACGACACCCACGGGAGCCTCCGCCACCAATGGACAGCACCGCAATCGCCTCGATACCCGCCCTCTGGGACGAGGTCTTCGGCAGCCAGCCCGACCCGGATCTGTGGGTGGTGATCGCCACCATGGCCGCCGCGCTGGCCGTGGTCGTCCCGCACGGCGTGTGGCGCCTCTCCCGGAACGCCATCACCATCGCCCACGAGGGAGGCCACGGCCTGGTGGCCCTGCTGACCGGCCGCACCCTCACCGGCATCCGCCTCCACTCCGACACCAGCGGCCTCACGGTCAGCCGCGGCAAGCCGCACGGCCTCGGCATGATCCTCACGGCAGCCGCCGGTTACACCGCTCCCCCGCTCCTGGGCCTGGGCGGCGCGGCCCTCCTGGGCGCCGGCCACATCACCCTCCTCCTGTGGCTGTCGACCCTCCTCCTGATAGTCATGCTGGTGATGATCCGCAACGCCTACGGCGCCCTCACGGTCATCCTCAGCGGCGCCGCCTTCCTCCTGATCTCCTGGCTGACGGGCCCCCAGGTCCAGGCAGCCTTCGCGTACGCGGTGGTGTGGTTCTTGTTGTTGGGTGGCGTACGCCCGGCGTTCGAGCTCCAGGCAAAGAGGTCAAGGGGCGGAGCCGGGGACTCGGACGCGGACCAGTTGGCGCGCCTGACGCACGTACCGGCAGGCTTGTGGCTGTTCCTCTTCCACCTGGTATCCCTGTGCTCGCTGGTAGGCGGGGGGCGCTGGCTGCTGGAGCTGTGACGCGCCCAGAAGGGGCGAGTCACAAACGGCGCGGGGCCGTATCTATGTGCGGCTCCGCCGCGCGGGCGCGACCAGCCACGATGGCGCGGCACCCGAAAGTCGGCCTGCTTATACAGTGGGCCCATGGCCCCGAACGACGCACAAACCGCCCTCTGGCCCGCCCCCATCGCCGCCGGAGCCGTCAACGCGACGGTCCACGTCCCGGGGTCCAAGTCGGTCACCAACCGCGCCCTCGTCCTCGCCGCCCTCGCAAGCGAACCCGGCTGGCTGCGCCGCCCCCTCCGCTCCCGCGACACCCTCCTGATGGCCGGCGCCCTGCGCGCCATGGGCGTAGGCATCGAGGAGGGCGTAGGCACAGAAACGGGCTCCGGCGAGTTCTGGCGGGTCATCCCCTCGGGCCTGCACGGCCCGGCCACGATCGACGTCGGCAACGCGGGCACCGTGATGCGCTTCCTGCCCCCCGTCGCCGCGCTGGCCGACGGCCCCATCCGCTTCGACGGCGACCCGAGGTCGTACGAACGCCCCCTGCACGGTGTGATCGACGCGCTGCGCGTGCTCGGTGCCCGGATCGACGACGACGGCCGGGGCGCGCTGCCGCTGACGGTGCACGGCGGGGGCGCGCTGGACGGCGGGCCGGTGGAGATCGACGCGTCCTCCTCGTCCCAGTTCGTGAGCGCCCTGCTGCTCTCCGGACCGCGCTTCAACCAGGGCGTCGAGGTCCGGCACACCGGCTCCTCGCTCCCCTCGATGCCGCACATCCGGATGACGGTCGACATGCTGCGCGCGGTCGGCGCCCAGGTGGACACCCCGGAGTCGGGCGGCGAGCCCAACGTCTGGCGGGTGACCCCGGGCGCGCTGCTCGGCCGGGACCTGACGGTGGAGCCGGATCTGTCGAACGCCCAGCCGTTCCTCGCCGCGGCGCTCGTGGCCGGCGGCAAGGTGGTCGTACCGGACTGGCCGGCCCGTACCACCCAGCCCGGCGACCGGCTGCGGGAGATCTTCACCGAGATGGGCGGTTCCTGCGAACTGACCGAGTACGGGCTGGAGTTCACCGGCTCGGGCTCGATCCACGGCATCGACGTGGACCTGGGCGAGGTCGGCGAACTGACCCCCGGCATCGCGGCCGTCGCCGCCCTCGCGGACACTCCCTCGACCCTGCGGGGTGTCTCCCACCTGCGGCTGCACGAGACCGACCGGCTGGCCGCGCTCACCAAGGAGATCAACGAGCTGGGCGGTGACGTGACCGAGACCGCCGACGGCCTGCACATCCGCCCGCGCCGCCTGCACGGCGGGATCTTCCACACCTACGAGGACCACCGCATGGCCACCGCGGGCGCGATCATCGGCCTCGCGGTCGAGGGCGTACAGATCGAGAACGTGGCGACGACGGCGAAAACCCTTCCGGACTTCCCCGACCTGTGGACCGGGATGCTCGGGAGCGATGGGGCGTAGGGGACACACGCCATGCGTCGCTACGGCAAGAACACCGACGAGGACGACATCCGCCAGCGCCCGAACCGCAAGGGCAACCGGCCGCGTACGAACATCCGCCCCAAGCACGAGGAAGCGGTCGGGGGCATGGTCCTCACCGTCGACCGGGGCCGCCTGACCTGCCTGGTCGAGGACCGGGTCGTGATGGCGGTCAAGGCCCGCGAACTGGGCCGGAAGGCCGCCGTGGTCGGCGACCGGGTCGCCATCATCGGCGACCTGTCCGGCGACAAGGACACCCTCGCCCGTATCGTCCGCATCGAGCCGCGCACCTCCGTGCTGCGCCGCACGGCCGACGACGACGACCCGTACGAGCGCGTGGTCGTCGCCAACGCCGACCAGCTCGCCATCGTCACCGCCCTCGCCGACCCCGAACCCCGCCCGCGCCTCATCGACCGCTGCCTGGTCGCGGCCTACGACGGCGGCCTCGACCCGCTGCTCGTCCTGACCAAGTCGGACCTCGCGTCGCCCGACGAACTCCTGGAGATGTACGGCGCGTTGGGCGTCCCCTACGTCGTCACGAGCCGCGAGGAGCTGGAGAACGGCACCGCCGTGGAGCGGGTGCGCAAGCAGCTGGACGGCAAGATCACGGCGTTCGTCGGCCACTCCGGTGTCGGCAAGACGACCCTCGTCAACGCGCTGGTCTCGCTGGAGCGGCGGCGCAGCACCGGCATCGTCAACGCGGTCACCGGACGCGGCCGGCACACCACGACCTCGGCGCGCGCGATCCCGCTGCCGGACGACTCCGGCTGGGTCGTCGACACCCCCGGCGTCCGCTCCTTCGGCCTGCACCACGTGGACCCGTCCCGGGTCATCAAGGCGTTCCCCGACCTGGAGCCCGGCACCGAGAACTGCCCGCGCGCGTGCAGTCACGACGAGCCGGACTGCGCGCTGGACCAGTGGGTGGCCGACGGTCACGCCGACCCGCAGCGGCTGTACTCGCTACGGCGGCTGCTGGCCACCCGTGAGCGAACAGAGGGCGACTGATCACCGTCTGACCACCGCGTGTTTGTGGGGACTCAAGTTCGGTAAGTGCATAATCGCACCGAGCCGGACAAACGGGAGGACAGCACATGGCGTGGCTGCTGGTTGTCGTGGCCGGAATTCTGGAGACCGGGTTCGCCGTGTGCCTGAAGCTGTCCCACGGCTTCACACGCCTGTGGCCCACGGTCGCCTTCTGCTCCTTCGCGCTGGGCAGCTTCGGCCTGCTCACCCTCTCCCTGAAGAAACTCGACGTGGGCCCCGCCTACGCCGTGTGGACCGGCATCGGCGCGGCCGGCACCGCGATCTACGGGATGGCCTTCCTGGGCGACCTGGTGTCGACGCTGAAGCTCGTGTCGATCAGCTTCGTCATCGTCGGGGTCATCGGGCTCCAGCTGTCCGGTTCCGCACACTGACCACGGGCTCTACTGGGCACGAGCTCCCCTGACCACGGGCTCTACTGACCACGGGCTCTACCGGGCAGGGCTGAGCGCGCTGCGGACCAGTTCGCCGACCCCGCCCTCGCCCGGCGGTGCCGCCACGCAGGAGAGGGCCAGGCGGACGACCAGTTCGCAGGAGCGGGCCAGGTCGACGGTGTCCGGCCTGGCCGCCGCGCCGGGTCCGGCGAGCGCGGTCACGGCACGGTCGCGGACGACGGCCACGAAGTCACCGGGCGAGGGCAGCGGTCCGTCGGCCCGGCGCTGTGCCGGTACGGCGGAGGAGGACGGCACCGCGGACAGGGTCGGCGAGGGCAGCCGTTCGCTCCAGCAGCCGGTGAGCATCGCCCGTACCAGCGCGTTCTCGCGGGCCGCCGACGCGGTCCACTCGGCGGTCGCGGTCAGCCGCTCGCGGGCGTCGCTGTGACTCCCGAGCGCCCGCTCGACACCGACGAGATACCCGTCGGCCTCCCTTCTGACCAGCGCCCGCGCGAGCCCCTCCTTGCTCCCGAACTCGTTGTACAGCGTCTGCCGGGACACTCCGGCGGCAGCGGCCACGTCCACCATCCGTACGGTGGACCACGACCGACGCGCCAGCGCCGTATAGGCGGCGTCCAGCAGGGATTCCCGCGCTGCAGGCATCATTCGCCTCCCGGGGCGAGCGGCTCTGCGCCCAGATTTGACGCGCGCGGGAGCACTGTCAAGGGTTCGCGGCGGTGCCGGGGGGCGCACTTCGGCCATTGCGCGCGGGAGTTGGACCGGGGTTCCCCTCCGACGATCTCCTCGGCGGTCCCCTGAAGGTCCCCACCTCCCGTTTCGCCCACCGGGCCCTGTAGCCCCGGCGCGACCCCTGAAGATACGGTTCACGCATGGCCGACTATCACGATGACCTGCGCCTCGCCCACGTCCTCGCGGACGCCGCCGACGCCGCGACGACCGCGCGCTTCAAGGCGCTCGATCTCAAGGTCGAGACCAAGCCGGACATGACTCCGGTCACCGAGGCGGACAAGGCGGCCGAGGAGCTGATCCGCGGCCATCTGCAGCGCGCACGCCCGCGCGACGCGATCATCGGCGAGGAGTACGGCAGCGAGGGCACCGGCCCGCGCCGCTGGGTGATCGACCCGATCGACGGCACGAAGAACTACGTACGCGGCGTTCCGGTCTGGGCCACGCTGATCTCCCTGATGGAGGCGGCGGAGGGCGGCTTCCAGCCCGTCGTCGGCCTGGTCTCCGCGCCCGCGCTCGGCCGCCGCTGGTGGGCCGCGAAGGGCCACGGCGCCTACACCGGCCGCAGCCTCTCCTCCGCGTCCCGGCTGCGCGTCTCCCAGGTCTCGAAGCTGACGGACGCCTCCTTCGCGTACTCCTCGCTCACCGGCTGGGAGGACCAGGGCCGCCTGGGCGGCTTCCTCGACCTGACCCGCGAGGTGTGGCGCACGCGCGCGTACGGCGACTTCTGGCCCTACATGATGGTCGCCGAGGGCGCGGTGGACATCTGCGCCGAACCCGAACTCTCCCTCTGGGACATGGCGGCCACCGCGATCATCGTCACCGAGGCCGGCGGCACCTTCACAGGCCTCGACGGCCACCCGGGCCCGCACAGCGGCAACGCGGCCGCGTCGAACGGCATCCTGCACGACGAGTTCCTGGGGTATCTCAACCAGCGCTACTGACCTGGCTTGGGGCCTGACCTGCGCGTTACCCCCTCCCTCAGGCCCCCTGAGCCGTCGTTGGGCCGTCATCGGTCTTCGGGCCGTCCTCGAACGCGCCGTTCACCGCTTCACGCGTTCGCTTCTCGCTGCTCGGCATCAGGTGCGTGTACGTCCGGAGCGTGAAGCCCGGGTCGTGGTGCCCCAAGTACTCGGACAGGGCCTTGATGTTCTCCCCCGCGTCCAGCAAAACGGACGCGTAGAAGTGCCTCAAGGCGTGCATGCCGTTCTCCCTGCCGCGCGGGACGCCCACGGTGTCGAGGGCGGGGCGCCACGCCAGACGGTTGAAGACGACACGGTTGACCGCGCGCTCCCCCGCGTTGGAGAAAAGCAGGGAGGCGGTCACCGGAGTGCCCTCGACCGAGCGCCACGGCAGCGATACGGCCTGAGCGGTGTCCGGCTCGACGAGGCCGACGTGCTCACGGTGTGCCCACACGTCCCGCCTCGGTCCGCTCATGCTCTCCTCGTGCCAGAGGTGAACTGCGTCATCAGGATCGGTGATCGGCTCGTCGCAGTAGCGGCAGAAGCGCAGAGTCATGACGCACCTGCCACACGCGTATGGCAGGGACAGGGGCAGCGTCGTACCAGGACCAGGCCGGCCCCGTGGGGCAGTAGCGGGATGTCCTTGGTCTGACGGCATTCGTGGTGCAGTTCCTGGTAGCCGTCCAGGGCAGCCACCGCGCACTCGGCGGAGCGCATCGAGGTGTCGTCGATGGCCGCGGTCACGGGCGCGCACCGAGGTTCTCGTAGTGGTCACACAAAGCGTTCAACGTGCGCGCCAGCCGTCGGGCATAGCCGACTTCTACGCCGAATCTGCGGATCGGCTCGGCACGGAGCTTTCCCCGCGCCTCACCTACGCAGGCGAGCGCGCAGTACCGGGGGATGCTGTCCTTATTCAACCGCCTGACGGACTGCTCGACCTCGGGGATGAGCAGCTCCAGGTGGCCCCGAATCATCTGCGTCAGCGTCTCCAGCTCATCAGCCGTTGGGGGCAGCGCCACGGCGTCGGGGTCCAGCAGAATCTGCACGGTCTCGCGCATGACGGGGATGTCAGGGCGATCGGCTTGCCCGCGCTCAGTACCTTCGGATGCTGCGGTGGTGCGGTTCGCCATGTCGACCCCTGCCCAGTCGGCCACGCCCGGGGCCGTTCGCGTGGTCGCCGGGTCTCGTCGTGCCTCTCGAAGCTAGGAGTGCGATGGACGTCAACGCCAGCAATGTGCAGATCTTTGCACTCATGCCAACCTGCCGTGGGTCTTGTCGAGTTCGGCCTCTTGACCTGCTACGCCAACTGCCGGACCGTGTCGCAAAGAACTGCACATCTCATGGATGGAGACAGTCATGTCGCTACGGTTCATCGGGATCGACCCCGACACCAAGACCGGGGACTCACCGACCGTGTGGGTCGACCAGGAGAAGGGCGAACTCGTCTTCCAGGGATGGAAGCCCGACCCTCAACTCGAAGCGGAGTGCGCCGCGTTCGAAGTGCCAGGTCATGCCGTCGGTATTCCGGTGGACGAGGCCGTCATCCGCGTCCCTGCCAGGATGGTGCACATGATCAGGGAGGCGTGCGATGTCCTCGATCGTTCCGACGATCGCTGAGCTCATGGACGACTGCACACGCTCCGCTGTGCACCTTGAGATGCGAGATCACTACGGGGTGGCCGCTGAGGCTGATGACTTCCGGACATGGCTGGAGACCGGCCGTCTCGACACCGACCCAGGATCGCCGGACTGGGCACCCTGGGTGGACCTGGTCTCCCGTGCCGTGGCGCGCGGCGTCGTGGTGCGGCGCGCCCGGATCGTGTCCGAACCCGTCACGGACTACATCCGCTACGAACACGCCTCCACCAGCGTCAACGTGCACGCCGGGGAACAGGTCCGCTGGTTGCCCCGCCGACGCGCCTCGGACATCGCCCTGCCGGGCAACGACTTCTGGCTCTTCGACGACCAGGTGATCCGGTGGGGCTACTTCTCCGGCAACGGGGCCATGATCGGCCACGAGATCTCCGAGGACCCTTCCGTCGCGAAGCTGTGCACTGAGTCCTTCGAGGCCGTATGGGCACGCGCGATCCCTCACGACCAGTACCAGATCCACTGACCAGAAAGCACCGGCAGCCAACCCATGCCCGCCTCGCCCTCCTCATCTGCCCAGGCCGCACGTGAAGCCGTCGCCCACCGGCTGCGCGACCTCCGCAAGGAAGCCGGCCTGACGGTCGTGCAGTTGGCTGCCGCGTGCGACTGGCACTACTCCAAAACCTCACGCATCGAGAACGCCCTCACCGGCCCGTCCGCCAACGACATCCGACGGTGGTGCACCGCGACCGGGGCGGACGGACAAGCGCAGGATCTCGTCGTGCAGTCCATCAACGCCGAGTCGATGTACCGGCAATGGCGCGACCAGGTCCGCGCCGGACTACGCCACATCCAGGACAGCAGGATGCAGGCGTCCCGCGAAACCCAGAACTTCCGGATCTACTCCTCCAGCATCGTCCCCGGACTGTTGCAGACAGAGGGCTACGCACTCGCTGTCCTCGGTATCGCCGCAGGCATCCACGACCTGGACATCGACGACAGCGCGGAGGCCGCGCGCGCTCGGCTCGAACGCTCCCGAATCATTCACGAACAGGGACACCGCTTCGTCGTGGTGATCGAGGAGGCCGTCCTGCGCTCCCAGGTGGCCGACCCCGACGCGATGGCAGCGCAACTCGGCTACCTCCTCACCGCCGGCGCCCTCCCAGCCGTCTCCCTCGGAGTCATCCCGATGACCATCCGCCGGACGCACTGGCCCGAGGAGACCTTTCACCTCTACGACGACAAGCACGTCTCCGTCGAGCTGGTGTCCGCCGAAGTGAACGTCACCCAGCCCTCCGAAATCGCCCTGTACGCGAAGGCATTCGAGCGGTTGCGCAGCATGGCCGTGTACGGCGCGAACGCTCGCGCTCTGATCGTGAAGGCCATCGAAGCCCTGCGCTGAGCCGGACTTTGCCCAAATCAGTGGTCGATCTACATCCACCCGTCGGTTGCCCCTCGTCGTCGTCACCGCGCCTGTAGACCTTGCCGTTCCCCGAGCCGCATCCCCGGGTCTGCCCCGGAGGCGACTTAAGATCCAGGCCATGGCAGACATCCCCGACGAATTGATCAAGCTGGAACGTTCCTCCGAAGACGCCCGTCAACAACTCGCCGGCCTTGTTGGTGAGGAGTACGAGGCGCAGTGGAAGGCGTGGCGTACAGCGGCCGAGGAATTCCAGGCCGCGGTAACCGTATACGCGACGCTCGAAGACGTGACCATGTCGCGGCATGAGGTGGAGCAGGCGGCGAAACGGGCTGTACGGCACGCTGAGCCCGCTGATGCCTGACCTACGAGCCGCCGGGCCAGCTCTCCAGAGTTGCTCGCCGATGGCGCCCATTCGACCAGGGCGACACGTGCGCCGACTAGCCCCGGTAAGCCTGGTCAAAGAGGTTCAGAGCCAGGCCTCAATCCCACGCACGCCATCACCACCTCGGCACGGTGCTGCGAGTCGGTTCCAGCCACGGCCGCCTCAACCCTTCGCGTGTGCTCGGCCTCCCGTCGTATCACCGCCTTGTAACTCAGCGCGCGACGAATCGTCTCCGACAGCATCACAAGCACGAACAGGGCCAGTAGCACCCAGGGGCTGTCTCCCGCTGCAGCAGTCGCTGCATCGACCAACATCACGTCATCTCCTGTCTGCCATCCCACTCAAGGTGGAAGCGATGCAGCGAACACTCCCCGCTCAGCAGAGTTTCCCTCTAGCGTGGGGAAACTCTGCGGAAACTGATCGGGGAACCATGCCCAGCGGACGGCCCAGCAGGTCAAGCCAACGACCACAACCCGAACTGGCCGAACTGGCCACGTGGTTCCGGAGTGCCCTCAGGGACGCGGGATACGAAACAGCTCACGCCTTCCTGCGCGCACCTCGACGTCCTTGCCAGATCCCACCCCCGGACAAGAATGTGGTTTACGACATCATCGGAGGTAAGCGCCTTCGAGATCTTAAAGCCACCGAGCGTCTAGCCGCAGCACTCGGGCAGCCGACCGGCTCCGTCACCGCCGCGTGGAATAAGGCCAAGCGGCTCTTGGAACAAAAGGAGCTCGCTGCGCGCCAGCTCAGAGAGGACCCACGACTCGGTTGGGCCGACATTCCACTGCCGGATACCTGGCTTGAGGACCTCTTACGAAGCCAGGCTCGTGCGGCTGAACAATTCCCCTACGATTTGCTTGGTGTACACAAGCCCCCTCTGTCTGATGTTTTCGTTGAACAAGATATACAGCCCGCATCTTCTGGCTCCAAAAGGCAAGCGCTACGCGGCAATACACCAGCCCCCACCCTTGCCGCCGCCCTCTCAGCGCACGATCACCTTTTCATCACCGGGGGGCCTGGCTCGGGCAAGACAACCCTCGGACAGCACCTGGCCCGCCAGATTGATCGGTACTGGCTCCGGGAAGCGGACGCAGACCTTCCCTGGTGCGTCGAAGCCGTCGCCTGCATTCGCGTTACATCAGCCGATCTACTCACACAGGACGCATGGCACCAACAGTTGAGTAATGCGATAGCGCGCGCTGGTGCGTTGATCAGCCCTATAGGCCCAGAACGCTTCGCTCAGCGCCCGCACGGCGCAAGATGGCTAATCATTGTGGACGGGCTCGATGAAATATCGAACCCGAAAACCAGAAATACTATTCTACAGACACTAGCGAGAGAGATCAGGCCAAACGGAAATTGCCGACTAGTTATTACTTCGCGGCCCCTGCCGCAAGAGGAGCTCAAACCATTCGAAAACCTGACAGGAATCGGTTTTTACACACTCAAGGGGTTCGATAAGAACCAACAACTTTCTTTTGCCAAGCGATGGTTCGCGACCCAGGGAGATGCCGATCCGGACATACGATCACAGGAATTTATCGAAGAAGCTCACCAGGCAGACCTGCAGGAGATTCTCCAAGTCCCACTACTGACAACCATCTCCGCCGCCTTCCGGAGTCGGAATCCATGGTCACCACTACCTCGGGGACGAATTGCACTGTATGAAACCTTCCTTTCCGATCTCCGCAGTGCGCGCGAGGGAAATTTGGAAGTCATCGCTCGCTTCCATGCTCGATGGCAAACTCGCGGGCTTGGCCACCTCGCCGACTGGCTCTTGGCGCATCAAGACGAATTGGTAACGCACCTCGCATGGCAAAGCGTCAAGACTCAGCGCCTGTCACCTCGCCTCCTCGATGTAGCCCAGAAGTGGCTAGCGTCACACCTACCCTCAGGATTGAGTTGGCCACACGGAACCGAGGGTGAACTTGGCCAATTCCTCACACATACAGGCGTCATGGCCTTCGATGGAGCCGAACTTTCCTTTCTTCATAAATCATTCGCCGAGTTTATAGCAGCCCAAGATGAAGCGGCTGGAATCTCGGCAGACTTCCCGAATCTTGATGCAAAGTCCGCCGCCATTTCTAACCCATCTGAACGTAACCGAATCCTTTTCACTTTCGCCCTATGGGCTCGAAAAACCGGCAACGACGTAACCTCTATCGTTCGGCATCTCTTGGCTCGAGATCTGCAGCATCGAATCATGGCACTGCGACTGGTGACCTCCGGGGTGCCACTAGGCCAAGCACTGGAACGATCCGTTATCGATCGACTAATGGATTTCGCCGCCAATGACTACGAATATATTATCGAGGATAGACAGAGTCAGATCCTGTCCGAGCTCTCCCAATTGCGTGGAAATGAACGTCTCGCAAACCATCTGCGGCTGCTTGCACAATCAGAAGGTATGCGGTCTTCACTTCGAACCGGAGCTGCGGCCGCGTACGCAAACGTATCTTCCTTGAGCGGCGGAATCGAACTACTTAAGAAGATAACCGAAACGGCCCGACCTGATGCAGCAATCTCCTGCTGTCGTCTACTTTCATCACTCGACCCGGCTGGGGCAGAATTCCGGATAGAATTCTTGCGGCGTGTACTAAATGATAGCCATGCCGCGAATTGGTACCGCCTAGATGCAGCAGAACAGCTTGTAGCATTGGGAGAAACGCCCGGGATCTTCGAATTCGCCTTGTCGATCGTAGCTGGCACCGAACAAAACAGTTCAGTCATCGAACACGCCAGTGACGTAATATTTGCCCTTAAGGGCCGAAATGCAGCCGCAGAGGTGAGGCTTGCAGTCACTAACAAGAGAGTTACTGTCGAGTGGTCACTTAAAGGCCTGACTATGACCTTGCTGCGGTTTGGCATTATGGATGAAGTGCCACGCTTCGCACGACGCCTTTTTGACGAGTCTGCCGATGACGAATCGATCGGTGAAGTTGTTAATGTCTGGATTGATAAGGCGGGAGAGGGCGCGGCAGACAAAATTGTTGAAATTATGCGCGACCACCCAGCTTGGAACTCAGACGAACGTCCCGGCGTGGCTCGCACACTAGTCGCATGCGGTTTCAAGAGCCAGGCTGCTGAGTTGATTCGTATGAGCCTCGACTCTTCACCGCGCCCCTACCTCCCAAGCCTGGAACTTAACACGTTAATCGACGCTATCGGCGCCGAGGCCGTGCCTGAGATATTGACGTGGTGCGAAAAACTCCAAGTGCGTCCCAGGGATTACACATCTGTGATGAAACACCTCATCGGAGTGGGAGCTCCGTCGAACAGCATCCTCCCATTTGCGAAGAGAGTGCTGTATCATCCTGGCGCAGGTAATGAAGATTTTGTAAGCGCGGCCGAGACTATCTGTGACCTCAATTACGCTGGAGGGTGCAGAGTGGTGCTAGAAGCCTTACATGCCCGCCCCTACGGTGGCGCAGACCTGCGGGCTTCGCTGCTGCCTGTCCTGTCTGAGCAGGGTGAAGCGGCGGCTGTATCAGAACTTACACAGGAGTTATTGGCCGATCCCGGCGTGACGACACCCGAACTGATGGCGGTAATTCGAGCCTGCCTTACGACAATGGGCCGTACAGCAATTCGGCAGATCATAGGTCGCATTGAGGCTTCCAGCCCTCTCACAGTCGACCAACTGAACGCCATGGCCGCCCTTCTGACGGGCGAGGGCTTCTCCGAGGAGGCCGCTCGCCTGTGGTGCCGGGTGTGCATAATGCCGGGCACCGCAACTGAGACACGGTGGCGCGCACTGCAAGAGGTTATGAACGTGAAAGCCGATCAGCAGGCCGTCCAAGCATTGCAACAAGCTCTAATTACATCATCTTCTCCAGCCGAATCCTTGATTCTCCGCCGACTCCTCGCCTGGCTAACTGCCTCAGACTGAACGGGCAGGCTGGGAACGAGGTGAGTAATGACGAACAGCCGCGCCGGCCCAACTCGTTGATGACGTCCACATCAATGCGAACTATTACTAGCTGGCCCGGGGCCGCTTCCATCATCACGATGGCCTCCGTGAGCCGTGGACCAAAAGGCCGGGCTCGACTGAAGAAGCGCGGGAGCAGGCGTCACAAGAAGTGATCCGTGCATGGTCAGGGACCTCTGGGCAGTTGTTTGGGAGAGGGGATGTCGCAGCTTCACGAGCTCCCGTACCGACATGGCTCAAGGGTCCCCTCTGAGCCGCCCCGTTGGTCGCGCGCTCTCGTTACCGAGAGAGCAGGCCGACCCAACCTTCCGCAGCGTACAGGCAGCCATTGACAACGCTCGTGCACCAAAGGTGCACCAGGGAACCACTGGGAAAGCCGCCTAGCCACACGACGTCGCACACTCACCGTTTGCCCTGCTCAACGCCCCGGCTGCCGCCAAAATGCCTCAGCTTCGCAAGCTGATGACCGCAGACGAGCTGGGGACCGCTGCGGCGGCCTCGCCGGGCCGTCTGTGGGCCGTCCGAGCGTGGCCAACGACGACCAGCAACGACCAATGACGGCTACAACCGTGCAGCTCGTCGGCGGGGTGGGGAGTTACGCCGCACCCCACCGACGACCGCGATCAATACCAGCGCTACTGAGCACCACGGGACCCCCGCACACGCCCCCAACCGGCCGCGCGCGCCCTCTTGTTGACCCGTGCTTTACCTGCAACTCTGAGAGTCCCCCCACTTGTGAATTTGTGAATCCGGTAACTAACGGACCCACGGTCCGTGAGCGACCCCGGATTCCCTAGGAGGTGGCCTCATCCCATGCTGGTCCGCGACGCCATGAGCACGGTGGTTCTCACCATCGGCCCCGCCCACACCCTCCGCCAGGCAGCCGCCCTGATGTCATCGCGCCATGTCGGCGCGGCCGTGGTCCTCGATCCGGACGCCGGCGGCATCGGCATCCTCACCGAACGCGACATCCTCAACTCCCTCGGCCGGGGCCAGAACCCGGACACCGAGCGCGCCCACGCCCACACCACCACCGACGTCGTCTTCGCCACCCCGGCCTGGACCCTGGAGGACGCGGCCAGCGCGATGGCCCACGGCGGCTTCCGCCACCTCATCGTCCTCGACCGTGCCGAGCCCGCCGGCATCGTCTCGGTCCGCGACATCATCCGTTGCTGGGCACCCGCCCGACAGCAGGTACCGGCCTGACAACGACCCGGACCGAATCGGAGTCGGAGCTGGAGTCACAGCCGGAGCCGGAGCCGGAGCCGGAATTCGACTTGGACTGAGTCCAAGTCGAGCACCTCTCCAAAATCACACCCATTCGGGAACTGGTCACCTTGCTGTTAAGCTGGCGGGCATGAGTGACCTTCTGGAGCGGCTGCGCGGACGCGGATGGCGGATGACCGCACAGCGGCGCGTCGTGGCCGAAGTGCTCGACGGCGACCACGTCCACCTGACCGCCGACGAGGTCCACTCCCGCGCCGTGACCAAGCTGCCCGAGATCTCCCGGGCGACGGTCTACAACACGCTGGGCGAGCTGGTCTCGCTCGGCGAGGTCCTCGAAGTAGCCACGGACAAGCGAGCCAAGCGCTACGACCCGAACGCGCACAGCCCGCACCACCACCTGGTCTGCGCCCAGTGCGGCCAGATCCGCGACGTCCACCCGGGCGGCAACCCCCTCGCCGACCTCCCCGACTCGGAGCGCTTCGGCTTCACGGTCTCGGGCGTCGAGGTGACCTACCGCGGGCTGTGCCCGAACTGCGCGAGCGCGTAAGGACCATTGCAGGCCCACACAAGCCCCGGCACCGCACAAGGCGGCCGCCGGGGCTTCGCGTTGCACGCACCCTTCCTGAATCTGACGCCCCGTCATATCGTCATGCGGCACCGCCACTCGTAACGGACTCCGAACTCCGAACCCCGAACTCCGAACTGCGAACTCCGCGAGGAGCAACCGTGGGAGATCCGCACCCAAAACTCCACGCCACCCAACTGACCCGCACCTTCGGCCGCACCCCGCACCAAATACAGGCCCTCGGCCCCCTCGAACTCACCGTCGCACCAGGCGAGTTCGTCTGCCTGGTAGGCCCGTCCGGCTGCGGCAAATCCACCCTCCTCCGCATAGCCGCAGGCCTACTGCGCCCCACCACAGGCACCCTGGAGATCCGCACGAAGAGCCCCCGCCCGGCGGCCATGATCTTCCAGGACTACGGCATCTACGACTGGAAGTCGGTCCGCGCGAACGTCCGCTTCGGCCTGGACATCCAACGTGTCCCGCGCCGCGAGGCGAACGCCCGCGCCACCGAGTGGCTGACCCGCATGGGCCTCGCCGACTTCGCGCACGCCTACCCGGCGACCCTCTCCGGCGGCATGCGCCAACGTGTGGCCATCGCCCGCGCACTCGCCGTAGAACCCGAACTCCTGCTGATGGACGAGCCGTTCGCCGCTCTCGACGCCCAACTCCGCACGATCCTCCAGGACGAACTCCTGGAGATCACCCAGACGTTGCGCACCACCACCCTCTTCATCACGCACAGCCTGGAGGAGGCGCTCGTCCTCGGTGACCGCGTCCTGGTGATGTCCGCTCGCCCGGGCCGGATCATCGCCGAACACCGCCCGCCGTTCCCGCGCCCACGCACCGGCGACATCCGCGACACCCCCGAATTCACCGCCCTGAAGAGCGAGTTGTGGGAGCTGCTACGGAAGGAGGCGGTACCGGCATGACCACCATCGCCCCCGACCGCCAGGAGTCGGTCCTGGTCCGCCGCCCCGGCCCTCAAGAACTCAATCCCCTACGCACCCACCGCCGCCGACGCGCCCTGGAACTCACGCTCGCCGTGGCGGTCCCCCTCGCACTGATCCTCTGGTGGCAACTGGCCGCCACCCAGGGCTGGATAGACCCCCGCGTCTACCCGTCCCCCTCCACGATCCTCTCCGACGGCTGGTCCCGGGCCGCCGCAGGCGACCTGTGGCCGGACGTCTGGGCCACCACCAAACGCGTCCTGGGCGGCTACGCGATAGGCACGGCGACCGGCTACGCCCTCGGCCTCCTGATGGGCTCGCTGTCCCTGGTCCGGGCAGCCCTGGAACCACTGCTGGACGCCCTGTACGTAGTCCCGAAACTGGCCCTGCTGCCGATCTTCCTGAACATGTTCGGCCTGGGCGAAGGCCCACAGGTAGCGCTCGTGGCAGCGACGGTCTTCTTCTTCGTATGGATCTCGACGATGTCGGCGGTCGTCGCGATCCCCTCCGGCCACCGCGACGCGGGCCAGGTCTTCGGCGCCACGCCATGGCAGATGTTCCGCCACGTCCTCCTCCCCGCCTCCCTCCCCGCGGTCCTGGTGGGCGCGCGCATAGCGGCCGGCGTGGCGGTCCTGGTCATCGTCGCCTCGGAACAGATCGCCGCGACGAACGGCCTGGGCCACCTGATCTTCGACTCCCGCGCGCTGTTCGAGAACGACGTGATGTTCGTGGGCATTGTGTGCGTAGCGGTCCTGGGGGTCGTCTTCTCCGAACTGGTGCGTATAGCAGGCCGGTTGCTCACACCGTGGGCACCGAGGGACCGAGGACGGGGACAGTCATGAGAAGGCGTGCGTACGGTGTGGCAGTCGTCGTGGCGACCTTGCTGACGTCGGCGGCCTGCTCGTCGAAGTACGCGGAGGATTCCGGGCCTTCGAGCACAGCCGCCGCGGGCAACCGCACCGTCAAACCGGTGGACGGCTGCGGCAAGTCGTCCTGGACGGACCCGGCGGACCGCTCCCCCACCCGCGTCCCGGCACGCTGCCTGCCCCTCGCCCCTTCCCCCCAACCTCTCCCCACAACACGGAAGTTGACGATCGCGACGGGAACGCTGAGCGCGGAGTACGTCGCCCCGCTCGAAGTCGCCCTGGACAAGGGCGAGTTCAAGAAGGAGGGCCTGGACGTCACGCTCAAGGTCCTCCCGACCCCGGACGCACTGCCACTGCTGGCCAAGGGGGACATCGACGCGATGTGGGCGGCCCCGGAGGCGGCCGTCATGAACGGCGTCAAGGGCGGCTTCGACATCAAGTGGGTCGCCGGGAACTTCTCGCCCGACCCCAAGTCGAAGAGCGGCCTGTGGGCGAAGCTGAAGAAGGGCGAGGCGGCGGCCGACGTCCGGATGGCGGGCCGCAGGATGGGCACGATGATCGGCAAGGGCTCGGTGATCGCGTACCCCATGGAGAAGGCCCTCGCGACCCACGGCGGCGGCCTGGACAAGATCCAGTACCAGCAACTCGGCTCCGCCGACGTCCTCACCGCCCTCCAGAACGGCGGCGTCGACTCGGCCTGGCTCCTGGACCCGGTCTGGCGCAAGGTCGACAACAACCCTCAGTACGCCTTCCTGGGCGGCCAACCACTGGGCGAGCCCCTGGGAGGCATGCTCTATGGCCGCAGCCTCCTGCACGACGACGTGGACGCCGGCGTGGCTCTCCTCCGCGCCTACATCCGCACGGTGAACACGTACTTCGCGGGTGACTACAAGGGCGACCCGGCCTTCGTCGCCTACTTGGCGAAGCTTCTGAAGACGGACGAGTCGGTCCTGAAATCAACCCCGTCCCTGACCATGGACTGGGAGATCCGCGCGGGCACGACGACACGACTGCAGTCGGCGTACGAGGCGACGGGCGTATCAAAGGGGGCGGCGCTGCCGGAGTCACGGACGGTGGACCGCTCGCTGTACGAGGCGGCGGTCGGGCATCAGCCGTAACGCTGGAAACACTTGAGGCCGGAACCCTGATGGGTTCCGGCCTCAAGCCTTCAGTAGCGGGGACAGGATTTGAACCTGCGACCTCTGGGTTATGAGCCCAGCGAGCTACCGAGCTGCTCCACCCCGCGCCGTTGAATGCAACGTTACGTCAGACGGGCCAAGAGAAGCAAATCGCTTATCAACCCAGGTCAGCTCCACCCAGCCGGCCCGACGCTCACCTTCCAGCACGGGCGGAACAATCCAGCCCGTCCGGCGTCCACCACCCAGCCCGACCGGCGTCCACCTTCCAGCCCAGGCCGCCACCACCCACCCCGACCGGCGTCCACCTTCCAGCCCAAGCCGCCACCACCCACCCCATCCAGCGTCCACCTTCCAGCCCAAGCCGCCACCACCCACCCCATCCAGCGCTCACCTTCCAGCCCAGGCCGCCCCAATCCAGCCCGTCCGGCGTTTGAGGACGAGGCCCCTTCAGGGCCGACGGGGGTCTGGGGGCGCAGCCCCCGGGCGGGGCCGAAGGGGCGGCAGCCCCTGGGGATGGGACGGGTAGGGGCGGCGGGGGCGATAACACCCCACCGCACCACTACGCCGTAAGTTCCTGCCGCAACGCATCCCGCAACCGAGCCGCCCGCTCAGACACCTCACCGGGCCCAAGCGTCACCGCCCGATCAGCCCACCGCTGCCCCTCAGCCAACTCCCCCCGACGCGCGTAAACCAGAGCCAACCGCAACGCAGCCCGCCCATGCCCCGCATCCGCGGCCCGAGCCCACCACACAGCCGCCTCCGGCTCACTCCCCTCCCGGGCGAGCAACAACCCAAGATTGAAAGCCCCGTTACGAGACCCGGCCTCGGCAGCCTCCCGATACCACCGAGCCGCCTGGACGACATCGCCACGCGCCGCCGCCAGCATCCCCACCCGCACCTGCGCCCGCCGATGCCCCTGAGAAGCCGCCCGCTCGTACCACTCCTCACACTCGGTCTTCTCATGCACCTGCTCACCCAGCTCATGCGCAGGCGCGGGCGGCCGCCGAGCATCAAGCACCGAGGCCAACCGGTAAGCAGCCTCCGCGCTCCCCCCACCCGCGGCACACCGCAGATGCCGCTCGGCCTCCCGCTCGTCCCCGTCCCGAAGGCGAGCGATCCCGACCTGCAACGCCGCCTCCGTGTGCCCGGCAGCCGCAGCCCGCTCGTACCAGGGCAGCGCGACGGCCTCCTCGCCGCGCCCGGCGAAGAGAATCCCGAGGTTGAACGCCGCGTCCACACTCCCGGCCTCCGCGGCCTTGGAGAACCACGGCTCGGCCCCGGTCGCGTCACCACCCTGAAGCAGCAGCACGGCAAGCGCGTTGGCGGCCTCCCGGTGCCCGGCGTAGGCAGCCCGCCGGTACCACTGCTCGGCCTGCGCGGTGCGCGTCTGCTCGGCGCAGAGGAGCCCGAGGTTGTACGCGCCGTTCACGTCCCCGGCGTCCATCGCGGCCCGGTACCACCGCTCGGCGGTCTGTGTCTCACCGCGCTCGGCGTGCAGCGCGCCCAGCGCGTTGGCCGCGTTGCCGTCGCCGTCCTGGGCGGCCCGGAGCCACCACACGGCGGCGCTCTCGGTGTCGCCGGCGTCGCGCAGCAGGAACCCGAGCGCACAGGCGGCGCGGGCCTCCCCGTCCTTGGCGGACGTCAGATACCAGCGCCCGGCCTCCTTGAGCTCGCCCCGCTTCTCCAGGATCGCCCCGAGCTGCAGCGCGGCCCGCTGATGTCCACGAGCGGCGGCCTGCCGGTACCACTGCTCGGCCTCGTTCCCGGGGTCCCCGGAGGTGTCGGGGGTGCCAGGGCCCGAGGCGACACCGTTGTCAGTCCCGCCCTCGTCCTCGTGCGGCGCCCGGCGATCAAGCGCGCGGGCCAGCCGGTACGCGGCCTCGCGGTGCCCGCGCTCGGCGGCGGACCGCATCCACTGTTCGGACGCGGTGTCCCCGCGGTGCTCCAGCAGATCGGCGAGCGCGTACGCGCCCAGCGCGTGGCCCTGTTCGGCGGACTGGCGCAGCCAGTAGTCGGCGGCGGGCTCGTCGCCGCGCTCGCGGTGGTACCGGCCGAGCGCGTGCGCGGCGGCGGCGGACCCTGCTACGGCGGCGATCCGCCACCAGCCGGCGGCCTCGTCGGTGTATCCGCGCTGGTGCAGGAGGACGCCAAGATTGTTGGCCGCGGCCCGGTCGCCCTCGGCGGTGGCGGCACGCAGAAGGGACTCGGCTCCGTCGAGATCACCGCGGCGCAGCAGCATCGCCCCGAGGACACTCGTCGCCTCGACGTCGCCGGCCTGTGCGGCGAGCCGTGTCCGTGTCTCGTCGACAGCCTCTCCGTCACCGGTCTCGTCCCGGTCGGAAGGCTGCACAAAACGCCCTGTATCCAACAGAGTTGCCTTGTCCCCCATAACGTCCATCGTCGCACCACCTGCAACCTGGGTACACCTGGTATACCGCAGCCAGTGAGGTCTCTACAGCGTTTTGTCGACATGCCCACAGAGAGACAAGCGAAACACGGTTTCACCAAGTCCCCCCGGCGGCACGGCCGTCACCCTCGTCGGCACATGCGTTCGCACAGCGCGAAGGCCCGGATCCTTGGAGGATCCGGGCCTTCGCGATCAGTAGCGGGGACAGGATTTGAACCTGCGACCTCTGGGTTATGAGCCCAGCGAGCTACCGAGCTGCTCCACCCCGCGCCGTTGTGTTGCAACCGTACCACGGCGTGAGGTGGGCTTTTCCCTATCCGCTACTGGGGCTACTGCTCGGACTCGGACTACTGGTGCTCTTGCCACTGCCCTTGCCCTTGTCGGCCGCGGCCTGCGCGTTCTCGGCCCGCTGCAGCGCGGACTGGAGATCCTTCTGCGCCTGCCCGTACGCCACCCAGTCGCCCTTCTTCAACGCCTGTTGCCCGGCGTCGAAGGCCTTCTGGGCGTCGGTCAACGCCGCTTGGACCGTTGGGTTGCTGGATGTCGGTGGAGTGGTGGTCTCGTCCGGTGGCGGGGTCGTGGTGCTCTCCGCCCCGAAGACCTTGTTGAGCCCCTCGTCCAGCGTGTCCTCGAAGGCGGTCTTGTTCCCGTAGGCCACCAACACCTTGCGCAGGAGCGGGTACTTGAGTCCACCGCCGCGTACGTAGACGGGTTCCACGTAGAGCAGTCCTCCGTCGAGCGGCACCGTCAGCAGGTTGCCGTACTCGATGTCGGAGTCGCCGCCCTTGAGGAGCTTGATGGACTCGGCGATGTCCTGTTGGGAGTTGAAGGCACTCTGCACCTGTTTAGGCCCGCCGACGGTCGTGCTGGTCGGTAGCTTCAGGATTCTGATCTTGCCGTAGTCCGGGGTGCCGGCCTCGGAGTCGACCGCCATGAAGGCGCTGAGGTTGTCTCTGCCGTTCGGTGTGAACGTCGTCGTCAACGAGAAGGCCTGCGCGGACTGGTCCGGCATCTTCATGCTCAGGTAGTACGGCGGGACCGCGCTGCCCGACTTGTTGGTCGGGTCGTCCGGCACCTGCCACACCTCGCTGCCGCTGAGGAACGTCTGCGCGTCCGTCACGTGGTAGCGGGTGAGCAGCTCGCGCTGGACCTTGAACAGGTCCTGCGGGTACCGGAGATGGGCCATCAGCGAGGACGAGATGTCCTTCCTGGGCTCGACCGTGTTCGGGAACGCCTTCATCCAGGTCTTCAAGACCGGGTCCTCGGTGTCCCACTGGTAGAGCTTGACGGCACCGGTGTACGCGTCGACGGTCGCCTTCACCGAGTTGCGGATGTAGTTGACCTGGTTCTGCTGGGCCACCACCGCGCGGTTGTTGTTGGTCGCCGTCAGCGAGTCGGCCGTGGTGTCACCGAGGGTCGTACGCGAGGCGTACGGGTATCCGTTGCTCGTCGTGTACGCGTCGACGATCCACTGGATACGGCCGTCCACGACCGCCGGGTAGGCGTCGCCGTCGATGGTCAGCCAGGGCGCCACCGCCTCGACGCGCTCCTTGGGCGTGCGGTTGTACAGAATCCGCGAACCCTCGCCGATCGCACCGGAGTACAGGATCTGCGGCTCGTTGAACGCCACCGCGTACGCGGCCCGGTTGAGCGGGTTGGAGAGGTTGACCCCGCTCTTGCCCGTGTAGCTGGTGGTCTTCTCGCCGCTGTCGTCGGAGTAGTCGATCTCCTTCTGGGGACCGCCGACGATCGAGTACGTGGTGGTCTTCTCGCCGTAGTAGATCTGCTGCTCGTACGTCCCGAGGTCGCCCTTGGACGGCAGATCGGACTCGGTGAAGACCGGGCGGCCCTCGGAGTCGACCTCGGTGCCCTTGGCGGCGACCACTCCGTAGCCGTGCGTGTAGCGGAAGTGGTCGTTGATCCAGTTGTTCTTCGGAATGCCGTTGAGGTTCAACTCGCGCAGACCGATGACCGTGTCCTGGTCCTTGCCGTCCTCGCTGTAGCGGTCGACATCCAGGTTGGTCGGGAACGCGTAGTAGTTCCTGATCTGCTGGAGCTGCTGGAACGTGGGCGACACGACGTTCGGGTCCACGATCCGGATGCTCGCCGTGGAGTTGACGTCGGAGCGCAGCTTGGTCTTGTCCTTGGTGGTGCTCGTCCCCGAGTACTCGGTGACCTTGGTGTCGTCGATGCCGTAGGCCTCGCGCGTCGCCTTGAGGTTCTTCTGGACGTACGGGGCTTCCTTGGCCTGCTCGTTCGGCTGGACCGTGAACTTCTGGACGATCGCCGGGTACAGGCCGCCGATGAGGATCGCGGAGAGCACCATCAGGCCGAAGCCGATGACGGGCAGCTGCCAGGTGCGCCGCCAGAGGGTGGCGAAGAACAGCAGCGCGCAGATGACGGCGATGCAGAACAGGATCGTCTTGGCCGGCAGATACGCGTTCGCGTCCACGTACCTGAGGCCCGTCCAGTCGCCCGTCGCCTTGAAGTCGCTGGATTTGACGGCGAGTCCGTACCGGTCGAGCCAGTAGGCCACCGCCTTGAGGGCGACGAAGATGCCGAGCAGTACCGACAGATGTCCGGTGGCCGCGGCCGTGGCGCGCGCGCCCGGGCTGGTGATGCGCAGGCCGCCGTACAGGTAGTGCGTCAGCGCGGCGGCGAGCAGCGAGAGGATCGCGGCGGCGAAGCCGAAGCCGAGCAGGAAGCGGTACCAGGGCAGGTCGAACGCGTAGAAGGACACGTCGAGGTGGAACTGCGGGTCCTTCTGGTGGAAGGGCACGCCGTTGACCCACATCAGCCAGACCCGCCACTGACTGGACGCGGACGCCCCCGCGATCAGCCCGACCAGGGCGGTGATCGCCAGAAGCAGCCACTTCTTGTACGGCGCGATGCCCATCCGGTAGCGGTCGAGGCTCTGCTGCTCCATCGACATCGCGCTGAGCGGCGGGCGCAGGCGGTGCGCCAGCCAGATGTTCACGCCCACCGCGGCCGCCATCAGCAGACCGAAGACGAAGAACAGTCCGATCTTCGTCGACAGGGTGGTGGTGAACACGGACGAGTAATGCACCGACCGGTACCAGAGCCAGTCCGTCCAGAAGCCCGCGAACATCGTGAACGCCATGCCGAGTACGGCAAGGACGCCCAGTGTCATGAGCAAAGTCCGGACACGCCGGGACGGGCGGCCCACTCTGATCCGCGGCCCTGTCGGGCCTCCGCCGCGGTCCGGCATCTGGAAAGCCAAGGTGCGCACCTCGAAGTTCGCTGTTGGTCGCTGTCGTTGCGTCAGGTCCCCGGGTTCGCGGACCCTCCGTAGCCCCACGTGATCGCGGGCCCACACCTATGCAACTTACTCACCGCTTACTCGGTTCCCGATTCCGGCCATGAACGAGGCAGGATTGTGACCATGTCCAACACTCCCATGGCAGCGAATCCCCTCACCCGGGCCGTACTCGAGATCGACGAGTACGCCTCCGGCCTCGGCTGGGACCAGCCCGCTCGCCTCTTCGCCCTGGTAGACACCGCGCGGCTGCGGTCCCAGGAACCCGGCCTCGCGGCCCAACTCGGCCTGCGGGACGAGCCCGAGACCACCGGTCTCACCCCGATCGAGCAGGAGGAGATCCCGGCCGGAAAGCCGCTGGACGAGTTCCTCGGCACGATCGCCTGGCCCGACGCGGTGGCCGGCTGCGCGCTCACCGTCGAGCGCCTGATGCTGCCGCCGTCCGCCGAGGCCTCCGTCCCGGACGGCCTGAGCGAGAAGAAGCTCACTCAGTGGGTGGCCCAGCACCCGGACCGCCAGGAGGTCCGGATGACGGTCGCGGTCCTGCGCGACGGCACCCGCGACTCGGCCCTGCGCCTGCGCGAGAAGGACTCCCCCACGGAGGTCCTCACGGGCGGCGCCCTGGTCCCCGGCCTCGCGGAGGCCCTGTCGGCGACGTTCGAGGACTGACGTCGTCCGCTACGACTCCGGGGGCGCCCTCTGTGTGAGGG